>JBOHWA010000586.1:0-2191 GCA_050735855.1 Binatia bacterium | reverse complement strand
TGACGCTCGTGCGCGAAATCGCGCGCTACCAACCCGATCTCCTGATCGTCTATCACGGCCACAACGAGACCGCCACGCGCTTCTCGGCCGCAGACCGGCTCTGGCTCAACCCGCACTCGCTGCGTTCGCGCCTGGTCGACAGCCGACTCTACGAGATGCTGTCGAGGGTGCTGCCGGCGAGCGCCACCAGCCGTCTGGTCGCGCCTCGCGACGCCGGGCGACCCGGCGGCGTCGGCTCGGTGGGCCGGCGCGTCTACTCGACCCAAGCCGATCGTCGCTTGAGCGCAGCGCTCTTCGAGGCCCGGCTGGTCGAGATCGTGCGCCTGATGCATGGCGCGGGGGCTCGCACGATGCTGCTCACGTTGTCGCAGAACTTCTCCGAATGGGCGCCGGCCATCGCCGTGCACCGGACCGGCATGCGTCCCGACGAGTTGGCGGCGTGGCGGGCGGCCGTGCGGGCCGGCGATCAGCTCGCGCCACACGATTGCGAGGCTGCGCTGGCCGTCTGGTCGCAGGCGCTCGCCATCGACCCCGACTTCGCCGACCTCGAGTTCCGCATGGCCCAATGCGAGCAGACCCTCCGCCGTTTGGAAGAGGCGAACATTCGCTTTCGCCGCGCCAGCGACCTCGATCGCCTGCCGCACGGCGCCCCCACCGCCTTCAACGACATCCTGCGCGACGTCGCGCGCCGTGAGGACGCGATCCTGGTCGACGTCGACGCGGCCTTTCTGCGTGCGAGCGGTCCGCGACTGGTCGGCAACGACCTCTTCGTCGAAGCGGTCCACCTCAATATCCGCGGCCAGCAGCTGATCGCGACCGTGCTCGCCGAGGCCATCCGTGCCGCCCGTATCGGCGCCCCGGAGGTGCAGTGGGATCCCGACGCCTATATCGAGCCCAGTCCCGATGCCGTACTCGCCGCCGACCCCGGACTCGCCGGCCTGGAGAAGCTTCTCCGCGCCGTCGTCTGCGCCGGGGCCGGACGGCCGGGCTGTAAGACGACGTTCTCGGGGACGGATATTGACGCCCCCGACTGAACCGTCTGCGCCACGCTGCTCGTGTGGCAGGCCGCCCGCACTCGTCCCGCAGCTGGCCGCGGCTGCCCAGCTTCTCGCTTCCGCAGGCCTGCCTGCTCCAGTACCCTGGCCGATGACGCGCGGCGCTGCTCGCGTGCTGACATGACCACCGCCAACCCCCGCGCCCAAGCCTCGACGCCCGCAACCAGCGCTGCCCAGCCGCGCACCCCGTTCCTGCTCGAATGCGTGCGCGGCGGGCTGTGGCTGGCCGTGCTGCTGGTCGCCGGGATGGCGGTCGCCTTCGCCACCGCACGGCGCAGGATCATCCAGGCGTCGGGGGGTGCTGATCCATCCCTGGGCGGGGGGACCGCTGACGATCCTCGAACACGGGCCAGTGGGCACGGCACTCCCGCTCGCGCTCGCCGCCGTCCTCGCCATCGAGTGGGTGCAGCGGCGGCATGAACACCCGGTGCTGTTCTCGGCGATCCCCCGGCCGCTGCGTTGGGCGGCGTACCAGCTGCTCGTCTGGCTGGCCATCTACGTCGGCACGATCGGCACCGGCAGCCCCTTTCATCTACTTGCAGTTCTGACGCCATGGAACGCGCCTGGTCGCCGGAGACGGCCACTCCCCAACCCGCCACGCCGCGCAGCGGACTGGCACGCTTTGTCCTCGAGGTTGTATCCTTTCTGACTCTGACCCTCGCCATCCCGCTCGCCGCCGAGGTGGTGCTGCGCGGGCTCGACCTTCGTCCCGGGACCGCGCTGTTCCAGCCGGCGCTCGACGGCGGGCCCGACCAGGTGGTGCGGCTGGCGCGGTACCCGTACGCGGACATCGACGTACCGAGCGATCCCCAGCGGGAGTTCCGCCTGCAGAAGGCGACCAACACCTTGCGGGTCTTCGTCATCGGCGAGTCGGTGGCCGCGGGGGTGCCATACGGCACGCAGTTCGCGTTCGCGTCCTGGCTCGCGCAGCGACTCGCCGTCGAGACCACCGGGGTGCAGTGGGAGGTCGTCAACGCCGCGCTCGGCGGCCTTCAGAGCCGCGGCGCATTGACGCTCGTGCGCGAAATCGCGCGCTACCAACCCGATCTCCTGATCGTCTATCACGGCCACAACGAGACCGCCACGCGCTTCTCGGCCGCAGACCGGCTCTGGCTCAACCCGCACTCGCTGCGTTC
>JBOHWA010000585.1:0-2307 GCA_050735855.1 Binatia bacterium | reverse complement strand
GCGGTTCACTTGGAGAAATCGAAGTCGGAGCCGATGATCAGCTCCTCCAGGGCCTGGGCCTCCTCCGCCGAGAGCGCCGACTGGCCGGAGCCTTCGCCAGCCCCCTCGGGCGCGCCGAAGGCCTGCGACTCCGGCGACGGCAGCACCACCGGCGAAATCGGTTTGATGGGCTTGATCGGCGGTTGCACCGCGATGGGCGGCTGGACCTTGATCGGCGGTTTCACCGCGATCGGGGGCTGGACGGTGACCGGGGTCGGCTTCACGCCGATGGGCGTCGGTGGACCGATGACCGGCCCCAGGCACTTGACCTTGGCGACCAGCGTGGCGCGGTGTGCATCGACCAGCCCGTGCCCGGTCGCCAGATCGGGCCCGACCGTGGCCGCGTTGCCGCCGGTGCTCGGACTGCAGGTCCCGGCGGTGACGTCGCGCGCCGTGCTCTTCAGCACGTCGCGCACCTGCGCGGGGGTGAGCTTCGGACAGACCTGCTTGACCAGCGCCGCGGCGCCGGCCAACTGCGGCGCCGCCGCGGAGGTCCCGCTGAAGGCGGCCCAGCCATCGTTGTTGGCGGTCTCGTCGCCGTTGGGATGCGTGCCGCCCTGCAGCGAGCCGTCGATATCGTCGCCGGGCTCGAGCGGCAGCATGAGGTAGATCGCCTTGGGCTGCATGCCGACCAGACCGGACAGGTCCGGTACGCGCCGGTTCGCGTAGATGTTGCTCATGAAGCCGCTGGCGTAGTTCGAGGCGCGCAGCGCCTCGCTGCGTTCCATGAACACGCCGCCGGCCGAGATGACGTCGGGGTGCTGGCCGGGGAAGCCCCAGTGCCCGTTGCCGGCGGAGAAGACGACGACGATCCCGGCGGCGACGGCGGCGGCGATCGCCGCCGCGAGCGCCTGATCGGCGGCGCTCAGCGGGCCGAACTGATTGCTGCTGCCCCAACTGTTGGTGATGATGTGCGGGCTCAGGCCGACGGCGGCGTTGAAGGCCGCCACGGTGTTGACGAAGCTCATCTTCACCGGCAGCAGCTCCGCGTCGGGCGCCAGGGCGAAGATGTTGGCCGACTCGCCGGTGCCGTGGCCGACCTCGTCGTGGGTGGGATTGGTGGCGCCGGGGGCGAGGGTGACGGGCGCGACGCGATAGCCGCGACCGACGAAGTACGGATGCTTGAACCAGCCCGAGTCGCACATCGCGACGCGGATGCCCTTGCCGGTCACGCCGTTGCGATGCGCCCGGTCGGCATTGGTCGCCAGCGACACGTCGCCGGGCACGCGCAGGTGCCAGTACGACTTGAGCGGCGCGTACATCGACGCCGCCATGTAGTAGCGCGGCTCCTCGATGGCGACGCCCTCGAGCAGATCGTCGAAGTTCGTGCCGGCGGTCGAGATGAGCCCGTTCATCACGGTGTCGGGCGAGTCGACGAAGGTGGCGGTGGTCTTCTTGCCGAGCTCCTTGATCACCGGCCGCTCGTCGGTCTCCACCTTGGTGTTGAACGCCCGCTGGTAGGTGGTGGCGCTGCCGGCGATGTTGATGGAGAGCGCCGACGCCTGCAGCACGTCGAAGCCGGCGTCCTGCAGCCGGGCCACGGCGCGCTGGACCATCTCCTCATCGGAGAGGAAGCTGCTGACCGTGCCGGCCCGGATCTGGCCCTGCGCTTCGAACATCGAGACCCCGCCGATCGACCGCGGCGACGCCTGGGCGAAGATCTTCGGCGGCAGCGGATGCTTGGCGGACTTGCGCTTGGTCACGACCGCCGGAGCGGCCTTCCTGCGTTTGGCAGCCTTTCGCGCCATGCTGACCTCCTTGGTGTGAGTAGATAGTGATTGGGTCTACTGCAGCGGCGGAGTAGCGCGATCGGCGCGACCTCGACAATTGGGACTTTCTCGTAAGGGTTTTCCTGACCGGCCCTTGCGGGCGCCCGATGGCGCGATCGACATGCGGGCCGCCATGGCGTCCGGCGAAGGAGGACGCACATGCCCCTGGTTCGCATCACGATTGAGGCTCAGGTCAGCCTCGCGGCGAGTGGCAGCCAGGTGGAGGGCGCCTAGCTGCGGGGCCAGTCGCGCGCGACGCCGACGATCAGGGTGACGGTCTGTTCCGGGCTGAGCACGTCGGTGTTGATCACCAGGTCGTAGTGCGTCGGCAGCTCCTCGCGCACATTGTAGAACTCGCGCAGGTACTCGCGCCGCTCGCGGTCCGAGTTGGTGATCGCGGTGGCGGCGCGGCGCGCGGTGAGGCGCGCGTCGTCCTCGCCGAGGCGGGCGGCGCGCCTGCCTGGCGACGCCGTCACCAGCACGCGCAGCACCCCGGGCG
>JBOHWA010000584.1:0-16387 GCA_050735855.1 Binatia bacterium | reverse complement strand
GGTGACGTTCTCGACGTTGTAGCCGAACTCCGACGCGATCAGCGTCGCGGTGTCGGCATCGAGGACCTGGTTGATGGAGGCCATCATGCCCTGCTCCATCAACTTCTTGACCACCTCGCCGGCCTTGACGCCCATGGCCTTGGCAAGTTCGCCGACCGAGATCACTTCGGAGATGCGGACGACGCGCTTGCTCGCCTTCGGCTGCGTGATCTCCGTCTTCTTCTGTTCCTTGCCAGGGAGCGCGCGCTTCTTGCGGGGCAGGCGCGCCTGGCGCCGGTCCCGATCGCTCATCTCGGAGAACTCGGGCTTCTGGATGACGCGGCGCTTCTTCTTTTTGCCGCTGCGCTCGGCCTCCGTCGTCGTGGCTTCGGTCGTCGCCGGCGCGGGCGTGGTCGTCGTGGTCGTGGTCGGACGCCGACCGCGCGCCGGCTCTGCGGCGCTGGCGCGAGCCCGGGCGGCAACCCGCTCCGCCTCCACCTTCTTCAGGTCGATGCGACCGAGGACCTTGGGGCCGAACGGGCGGTCCGGCGAGGGATCCTTGAGGAGCGTGACTGCCGAGCTCAGCGGCGGCAGCTGTGCCGACGGCGGCGGCAATGCCGGAGCCTTCGGCGGCGGCGGCGCCACCATTGGGGCCGCAACGACAGGCTCGACGCTCGGTGACGGGGCAACCGCCTCCACAGGGGCCGCCTCTTCGATGATCGGCAGATCGGCGATTTCCGGCAACGGCGGGGGCGGCGGCGGCACCTCGAAGGGTTCAGCCATCGGTTCCGGCGTGCCGAACGTCTGCAAGACCTCCGTCTGCATGCTGATCGGCTCGAGCAGACCGTCGTCGTCGTCAGACGCCGTCGTCGCCGCGGCGCGGCGGCGGATGACCTTCGTGCCGACGCGGCGCTCGACCAGCTGCTGGCCGGTTTCCGCCGTGACCATGCGCTCGTTGCCGATCGTGATCTGCGGACGGTCGCCGAGCCCCAGCTCGTTGGCGGCGCGCACCACTTCCTCATCGCTCAACGAGCTCGCTGCCCGCTTGTTTCGTAGGCCGAGTTTCTCCAGCCGAGCGGTCAGATCCTTCGGCTCGAGTCCCCACTCTTTCGCCAGGTCGCTTACTCTGCGCGCCATCGCCCGTCCCTCACTGACCCTGCTGTCCGAGCTCGGCGATGAGCGCGGCGCGCTGGGGGCGATCAATACTCACACGGAGTGAGCGCACCGGCCCCTTGCGTTGTGCGAATCGTGTCCAACATTCTGGTTGCGGATGGAGATAGCCGCCGCGGCCGCCCGCACGGCGTTGTGCATCGATCCGCAGCGCGCCGCTTGGCTCGCGCGCGATGCGCAGCAGCTCCGCCTGGGGTGCGTTCGACCCACAGCCCAGGCAGGTGCGCATCGGTATGTGCTGGCCGCGACTCACGAACGCTCCTCCTCAACTCCTGCAACGCCGGCCGGGCTCTCGCCGATCTCGACGATCGGTTCGTCGACGACCTCCGGGGCGGCCGCAGCCGCAGCCGCGGCGGCTGCAGCGGCCGCAGCGGCCTCGACAGCCGCGGCAGCCGCAACCACAGCGGCGGCTTCTGCCTCGACGCGCAGTTGCTCGACGTGCTCCCGAGCCGCCGCGAGGATGGCCGGAATCTTCTCTTCGGGGATGCCGTCCACTTCCGCCAGCGCGGCTTCGTCGGCCTGCGCGACCTCTTCGGCAGACTTGAACCCGTGCTGGAAGAGCAGCTCGGCCGTCACATCGCCGACGTTCGGGATCGCACTGAGCGACAACCGCGCCCGGCGCGATTCTTCCTCGGCTTCTGCTTCGCTGCGCACTTCCAGCGTCCAGCCGGTCAGACGCGATGCCAGGCGGACGTTCTGCCCCTTCTTACCAATCGCCAGCGACAGCTGATCGTCGGGCGTGACGACTTCCATCGCGTGCGCGTCCTCGTCCATGACGATCTTGGCGACGCGGGCGGGCGCCATCGCGCGCACGACGAACTCGGCCGGATCGGGCGTCCAGTGCACGATGTCGATCTTCTCGCCGCGCAGCTCCTGGACGACGCTCTGGACCCGCGTCCCCTTCATGCCGACACACGCGCCGACCGGGTCGACGTCGGCGTCATGCGAAACCACCGCGATTTTGGCACGCCCGCCTGGTTCGCGCGCCGCGCCTTTCACCTCGACGATGCCCTCGTAGATCTCCGGAACCTCCTGCTCGAACAGCTTGATCAGGAAGCCTGGATGGGTGCGCGAGAGGACGATCTGGGGGCCCTTGCCGCCCATCTCGACGTCGAGAATAAAGGCGCGAATGCGGTCGCCCTGGCGATAGCGCTCACGCGGAATCTGCTCCTTTTCGGGCAGAATCGCGTCGGTTCGACCAAGATTGACGATGATGTTCTTCTTCTCGAAGCGCTGGACGATGCCGGAGTGGGTGAGCTCGCCTTTGCGGTCCTTGAATTCGTTGTAGATGATATCGCGCTCGGCATCGCGCAAGCGCTGGATGAGGTTCTGTTTCGCCGCCTGCGCCGCGATCCGGCCGTAGGACTGGGCGAGCTTTTCGAGCAACTCGTCACCGAGCTGCGCTTCGGGATCCAGATTGGTCCGCGCCTCCTGCAACCGGATCTCGAGCTCCGGGTTGGTCACCTCTTCGACGACCGTCAGGATCTTGAAGAGCTCGACCTCGCCGATTTCCGGGTTGTACTGCGCCTCGATGCGCATGTCCCCGCCGATCACCTTCTTGGCGGCGGACAGCATGGCGTTTTCAACCGCCTGCACGACGATGGATCGGTCGATCCCCTTCTCTTTGCTCACCTGCTCGATGACTCGGGCCAACTCCTGCTGCATACGTCACCTCGGCTCGGCGTGCTCACTGCCGCCCCGTCGGGGTGGGAGCAAACTCGTGTTCGTAGTTGGCCTGCGCAACGTTGTCGAAGGGGATGTACTGATCACCCTCCGCCGCTGCGATCACAATCCCACCGTCGTCGACCTCGCGCAGGGCGCCGACGAATGCTCGGCGGCCGTCGCATGGTTCGATCGTGCGAACGCGAACCCGCTTGCCTATGTAGCGTCGGAAGTGACTGGGTTGACGCAGCCGCCGGTTGATCCCCGGCGACGAGACCTCCAACGTGTACGTACCCGGCACCACGTCGTGAACTTCGACGACGTCACCGAGACGGCGCGACATCTGCGTCAGCTCGTCGAGGCTCACCGCCCCGACCTCGCGGCCGAGGTAGAAGCGCAGGACGGCACCCCTGCCTTCGCGACGATATTCGATGTCGACGATTTCCATGCCCTGATCCGTGACGAGCGGTTCGGCAATCTGCCAAACCCGCCCCACCACCGAACTCTCCATTTTTAAATAAAAAAGTGGGCCGTTGGCCCACCAATCTGCGGCCGAAAATGACATTGAAGGTGTAGCACACGGCTGCGAGCGCCCGCAAGGGCGGCCGCTGCGCGGCGGTGCCGGCCCGTGGGCGACAGCGCGGGCGCTGCCGACGGGAGGAAAAGGGTGGGATACCGTGGCGCCCCGGCGGGAGGCGGCGCCCCGAATCGGGGTCAGGGAACGCTGGTATCTTTACGCTCGTGGAGTGTCTGCAGTTCCACGATCTGGAATGTTCGCTTGCCCTTTGGCGTTTGGACCTCGATTTCGTCTCCGACTTCCTTGTTGAGCAGCGCTTTACCGAGCGGTGAGCCGATCGAGATCAGTCCCGCGGCTGGATCGACCTCTTCGGGGAAGACAATTTCATAGGCTTCTTCCCCGTCGTCGCTCTCGAGCGTCACCCGGCTGCCGTAACCGATCGCCGTGCGCGGGATCGAATGAACCGTATACATCGACAGGTCGCGGATACGCTGCTGAACCTGGCCGATGCGCGCGTTCAGAAAGCCCTGCCGATGCTTGCAAGCTTCGTACTCCGCGTTCTCACGCAGATCGCCATGCGCGCGGGCTTCCTCAAGCTCCTTGGGCAGCTTGGTGGTGAGCTCGTGCTGCATCTCCTCGAGCTCCTTCTTCAGCCGCTGCATGACCGGCAATTCCATTGCTAATTCGCCTCGACCAACGGCAACCAGCTCAAGGCTTGGCTCTGCCGGTCTCGCTCTCGACCAATTCGTGATCCCGGTCGCCGCGGTAGTGCGAGGCGGATCGCTCCATCCACTGGTCGGCATCGGACACCGCGCGGTCGTAGTTGTGGATGTACCAATAGCAGGCACCCACGCCGATCACGAAGCCGATCATGAAGCGTTTCAGCATCGTTTCACCCGTCTGACGCCCCCGATACTAAACTGAGAGCCGGGGGCAGTCAAAGCCGTTTCGCTCATTCGGGGGGCGGGCGGTCAAGGCGCCGCCAGTCGCCCCGCTGGCGCAAACGCTGCACCGCCCTGCCCTCCTGGGACGGCGGCTGCCCCAGAGCATCGAGGAGCTGGTTCGTCATATCGGCGGCGATCAGGTCGCGCACGGTGCCGCCCCCCGGGGTGGGTTCGGCCTCCAGGAAGCGCTGGATTTTGCCCGCCTCGACGCCGGTGTGGTCGAGCGCCTGGAGCAACCGCCGCATGCCGTCGTGCCGGTGCGCCTGCCACGCATCCCACAGCGATCGACAGTCGGCACAGCAGCGCTTCCACCATCCGGCCGATTCGCCACACAACCGACAGCGCATGGGCGGATCATATCGCCGCGTCGCCGACTTGCAACGTTGCGCCACAGGGTGGCGCTCACCTAACATCGGCCGCATGCGCCCGCTCGGCTGGGCTGTCGACTTCCTGTTTCCCCCGCGTTGTCCCGCCTGCCTGATGCGGACGGTGCGGGTCGACCTCTGCCCTGCCTGTCGACGAGCGGTGCGCTTTGCCGGCTCGCCACTGTGCCCGTGCTGTGGCGAAAGCTTCGCCGGCACCGGCCCCGACCACCTCTGTCACCGGTGCGCGCAGCGACACCCCCGCTTTGCGCGCGCCCGGGCGTGCACCCTGTACCGATCCGACCGGCCGGATCCGATCATCACCACCCTGCACCGCTTCAAGTACGGGCGCGACGTGACGCTGGCGGGCATGCTGGGCCGCTTCCTGGCGGCGCACTCCCCACTGCAGATCGATCAGGATCTCGTGGTGCCGGTCCCGCTGCATCCGGACCGTCTGCGCTGGCGCGGCTTCAATCAAGCGTTGTCGCTGGCCCGCCGGCTCGTGCCGCGCGGCGACCCGCGACTCGCGCCGATGGCGCTGGTCCGCCAGCGCGCGACGCTGGCCCAGGTCGGTCTCGGCGAAGCCGACCGGCGAAGCAACATCCGCGGCGCGTTCGCCGTGCGCGATCCGGCCCGGCTGCGGGGGCGGCGCGTGCTGCTGGTCGATGACGTGATGACCACCGGCGCCACGGCCGACGAATGTGCGGGCACCCTACGGCGGGCGGGCGCACGACAGGTCGACGTGCTCGTCCTCGCCCGGGCGGCGGCATGACGCACGGCGATCGGCGAAAATGGGAAGATCGCTATCGGGCGGCGGAGACCGGGCTGCGGCCACCGTCGACACTGTTGGCGTCGTGGATTGATTCGCTGCCCTGCGGGCGCGCGCTCGACCTGGCGAGCGGCGACGGGCGGCACGCCCTGTTTCTGGCGGCGCGTGGGTTCCGCGTCGATGCGATCGATATCGCGGCGGCTGGTTTGCAGCGCCTCCTCGCCGCCGCCCGAAGCGCCGACCTCTCCGTGCAGGTCGTGCAGGCGGATCTGGAACACTACGCGTTGCCGCGCGATCGCTATGACGTCGTGGTTGCCATCCGCTACCTGCAACGCAGCCTGTTCGAGCAGATGCGTCGCACCGTCCGACCGGGCGGCGTGGTCATCGTCGAGACGTTTCTCATCGACCAGCGCCAGATCGGGCATCCGACGAACCCCGACTTCCTGCTCGAACATGGCGAATTGCGCGCCCACTTCCACGGCTTCGACGTGCTCGTCTGGGAGGAGGGACTGTGCGCCACCGAGGGCGCCCCGGCCTATCTCGCTCGCCTCATCGCCCGGCGTCCGCACGCGGCAGGCCTCGATTGAGTTTTCACAACGGCTGTGACAAGTGCCGACGGGATGCGTTCTCGATTGGTGCTCGCTTTCGCCGTCCTGCTGGCAGCATGCTCGGACGGCGGTTCGAGCGGTACGCCAACGGTGCCGGCCCTGCCGTGGGGCAGCTTCCGGCAGAGCCCCACGAACAGCGCCGCGGCCGGCGCGATCAACCGCAATACCGGGGTCCCGCGATTGCTGTCGGGGTCGGGCACGCTCGGCGAGGTGACCATCTCCACCCCCGCGCTCGACAATGGCGGCAACTTCTATGTTGGCACCACCGACGGCCTCATCTCCGTCGACGACAAGGGAGAGATGCGCTGGTTGTTCGACCGCTGTGATCTGTCCGGTACGGCGGCTTGCACACCCGAGACATGCGTCGACGTCGGCCCGGTGTCGGCCTCCCCGACGGTGAGCGCCGGAGGAACGATCGTGGTGGGCTCGGACGATGGACGAATCTTCGCCCTCCATCAGCGCAACGACGATATCGAATGCATGTGGATGGTTCCTCCCGGCGGTACCAGCCCCACGTTCGGGGTCCAATCGTCGCCGGTGCTGCAGATCGATCCGCGCGATCTCTCATTGTTGTCGGTCTTCATCGGCGGCGGCAACGGCCAGTTGTTGGCCCTGAACGGTATAGGAACACAACGCTGGGCTTTCCCCTCCGCCGGGCAGGCCGGCAGCGCAGTGAGCAGCTCGCCGGCGGCCGACGCGTTCAGCAATCTCTACATCACGACGCCGGACGGATTCCTGACGTCGATCGAGTTCGGGGGGGGACTGAACTGGACGTATCCGATCGGGGTACCGCCCGCGCAGCCGCTGCTTCCCTCGGCCGCGGTGGGACTCAGTGCCTACGCTGTCGGGGCCGGTGGGGCGCTGTATGCCCTGACCCAGAACGGTATCCTCAAGTGGGTCTATACGCCCGCGGCCGAAACCAGCGGCTCGCCAGCGTTCCTCAATCAGACCTTCGAGGCCGGCGCCGACCAAGTGGTGGACACCATAGTGTACATCGCCGACGTCAACGGCACGCTGTACGGCGTGCGCGACCTGACCGGCATGATCGCCCAGCCACAGCGCTGCAGCGAGGACCTGGAAACCAGCTGTCGGAAGGATAGTTGCGAGCCGAACCACGGCACCTGCGACAGATCGACGAGCCGCTGCACGGAAGGCACCGATATCGGGTGCAACGGCGATTCCTGCTCGGACAGCGAGGATGACCCGAACAAGTGTATCTCGCTGAGCGGCATCAGATCTGCCAGCGCCCTTGGCGACGTGCCGGTACAGACGTCGCCCATCGTCTCGGGGGATGTGTTCATCGTCGTCGGCACGGCCGACGGACAGGTGTGCGCCCGGGCTCAGGACGATACGGTTCCGAACGACGAAGCAGAGGAGAAGAATCCGTGGATCAACGGCTGCGTCGATCTGGATGGCCCGGATGATGACGAGAATCTGCCCACCCTGTCCTCGCCCATCATCGGGCCGAACGGCAGGATTTATGTCACCACCGCGAAGGGTCTCTACGTGATCGAATGAGTCGACGCGCCCGCAGCCTCGTTCTCCTCCTCCTGTTCGCCTGTGGGCTCCCAGCCTGCTCGAGCGGTGGCGGACCGTCGTGCGACCTGAGCGGCGGAACTCAGCTCGCCGACGCACCGTGGCCGATGTTCCGTGCCGATCAAGTCAACAGCGGCCGTGCCAACCTGGCGTTGAATCTCGATCGCCCGCCGCGTCTGGACCTGCTCTTCCCAACAACGGCGTCTCATACGTGTCGCGTACCGACGTCATCCCCCGCCACTGAGGGCATCGGTACCGTGCAAGTGGCACCGATTCTCGACGTCGACAACATTTTCGTCGGCTCGTCGGACGGCAACGTCTACATGCTCGAGTACAACGGCGACGTGGTCGTTCTCGACTTCCCCATCCTGCTACCCGGACCGGTGACCAGCACCCCGTTGCTCGGCGCCAACAACCGGCTGTTCGTCCCCAGCACCGGGTCGGTGTCGGCGTTCGAGCTCGATCGCGGTGAGGAAACCGGTACGACGCTGGTCATCGGCGCCGGCACGTCGTCGCCCAACATCTGGGACGGCGACGGCACGCTCTTCCTGACGACCGATGGCGGCGTCTACAACGGCATCTGCCCGAACCACGTGCTGCGCTACCAGGTGACCTTCCCTCCGACACAGTCGACTGTCGCCATCACCCAGGATCCGACGGATGAAGACACCCCCATAATCGTCGCCGCTGGTCTCAATGGTCAGGTGCGTGCCTACAACATCCGAGCGCGTCAATTCTGGTCATTCTTCGCCAGCGCCAACATCAACGCGGCCGTGCTGATCGACGACACGACGGATCAATTCTTCGTCGCGGACGCCGCGGGGAACGTCTTCGCCGGGAACCTTGCCACCGGCCTGCGGACCATGCGCTGCTCGAGCACGACGACGAAGATCTGCTGCACAGAAGGAAACGATTGCCCGCAGGACATGACCTGTCCGGACGGCGAAACGTGTAGTGTCCCGTTTCGGTTCCCCCAAGCACACGGGGGCATCCTCGCCTCGATGGCTCTCGGACGCGATATGGATGGCTTCACCCCTCGGCTCTACGTCGCCGATCAAGCAGGCTGGTTGTACGCCGTCGACCGGGCGACCGGCGCCGTCGCCTGGAGCTTTCAGGCTGCGGGGCCGATCAGGGCATCGCTGGCGGTCGCCACCGGCGGCGCTGAGGAGGACGTGATCATCGTCGCCGCAGACGTCCTTGGCGGCCCCAACGGCGAGGCCACCGACGGGCGCGTCTATGCCATCTCCGATCTGGGTTGTTCCGGTGAGGCTTGCAAGCGGGTCGAATGGGACATCCCCGTCGGGTTCTCGCTTGGCACCGCCGCGCCGTCGATAGGCACGGATGGAACGGGCAATCCGGACGGGGTCGTGTACTTCGGGCGCGAGGGCAACTGCATCCCCGCCGGCCAGA
Organism: Binatia bacterium; assembly: GCA_050735855.1. Lineage (GTDB taxonomy): Bacteria > Desulfobacterota > Binatia > HRBIN30 > CADEER01 > JBOHWA01. Next base: position 7,430 of record JBOHWA010000584.1, on the reverse strand, counting down.
CGGCGGTCGTCAACAACGGCGGCGCGCTGTACGCCATCGGTCGGCCGTAGGAGCCTCACCGTGAGCCGACGCAACGAGATCGCGCTGTCGCCTACGGAGCTGGCGGCATACGTCGCCAGCACGCAGACGCTGACTCTGTGCACACACGGTCCCGGCGGCTACCCGCACGCGGTGGCGATGTGGTACGCGGTCGACGCCGACGGCACCGTCTGGATGAGCACCTACCGCAAGTCGCAGAAGGCCATCAACGTGCGGCGCGACGCCAAAGTGGCGCTGCATCTCGAGTCCGGCCAGACCTACGAGACCCTGAAGGGCGTGCTGATCCGCGGCGAGGCGGAGTTGGTCGACAACGAGGACATCGTCTTCCGCACCATCATCCGCGTGCAGGAGAAGATGCTGGGCGCCTTCCCGGATCTCAGCAGTATCGAGGAAGCGATCCGGGCGCAGGCGCGCAAGCGCGTTGCGATCAAGGTGGTCCCGCGGCGGGTGTCCAGCTGGGACCACTCGAAGCTCGGCGGCGGCTACTGAGCCGACCGCCGAGTCGGAGGCTCACTCTTCGATCGGGGCGACGGTCACCGTCACCTCGCACTGGACCCCGGCACCGAGCGTGACCGGCACCTTGAATTCGCCCAGCGCCTTGATCGGGTCGTCGAGACGAATGCTGCGGCGGTCGACGGTGAAGCCGGCCTCGCCGAGCGCGCGCTCGATGTCGCTGTTGGTCACCGAGCCGAACAGCTTGCCCTCTTCACCGGCGCGAACGCGGATCACGACGCGTGCCGCGCTCAGCTTCTTGGCCGCCGCTTCGGCGCCGGCCACGGCCCGCTTGCGCTTCTCGTCCACCAAGCGGCGCTCGTGGTCGAGCGCCTTGATGTTGCGCTTGTCGGCGACGCTCGCCAGCCCGCGCGGCAGCAGGTAGTTGCGCGCGTAGCCAGGTTTCACCTTGACCACCTCGCCAATCGTGCCGAGGTGCGGAACATCTTCTCGCAGAATCACTTCCATGTCGTACCTTTCGCTTCAGTCGCTGGAGTCCGAGCCGACAGTCGCGTCGACCGGCTGCGCCGTGAGATGGCGAAAATCGCCCCACAGATCGAAGACGCCCAGGGCGACGACCAACCCCGCCGCCAACTGCTGGAACAGAATCACTATGTAGGCCGCTATCCGCAGCCCACGCGGCAACCCGAATCGTTGGAGAAAATAGCTGGTGATGGCCAGCCCCTGGGCGAAGTAGCAGGCCAGGGTGATGGCAAAGACGTTCTGCGCCACGACTCCCATGGCGCGAGCGGGGCCGAACATAGCGAACCCCGACGCGATCAGCAGCCAGATCATCCAATCCGGGCTGCGCCAATGTGACAGCTGCTGCAGTTGCGGCCAGCCCGCCCATCGGCTCGAGAGGCGCAGATTGAGCAGCCACACGGCGCCGGTGAAGATCACCAGCACCGCGGGCAAGAACGTCATCACCGTTTCCGCGAGCGCCTCGCGTGCGCTCTCGAGCTCTGCCAACTGCTCGGCGGACATGCCCAGATCGCGATACATATCGAGGGCGCCATCGAAACTGGCGCGCCACCCACTCGCCATCGCCCCCTGCCAGGCGGACAGGTCCGGCGCCATCGCCACGCCGAGCAACAGCGCCCCCAGCCCCGTCGCCCCCAGCGCAGCGGCAAGGGTTGGTTCCAGGCGCCACGCGCGCCGCAGCATCAGGACGCCGAGCACCGCTGGCACGCCAGCGAGGAGAAGGTACGCGACGCCGACTGGCCACCCGAGCACGCTGCCCATCACCCCGCTCGCCGCCAACGCCGATGTCACGGCGTGCGCAACGCCGCCCACGCCACCCACCACGAGCGCGGGCAGCGGTAGCGCCAGCAGGGCCAAGGCAGCCCCAGGCGGTCCGACCAGCCCGCCGACGCAGAGCGCGGTGGCGCAGCAGACACCGCTGACGATGGCGCGGGCGTGGGGCATCAGACGGTCGTCACCGTGTAGGGCAACAACGCCACCGTGCGGGCGCGCTTGATCGCGGTGGTCAATTGCCGCTGATGCCGCGAGCAGGTGCCGGTGATGCGACTCGGGATGATCTTGCCGCGCTCGGTGAGATAGTTCCCGAGCCCGCGCGAGTCCTTGTAGTCGATGCGTGAATCCTTGTCCGCGCAGAACCGGCACACCTTGCGCCGCCCCGGGCGACGGCGAAACCCGCCACCGCGCTCCTCGCGACCGCCGCCGTTTCGTTCTTGTCTCCGTCCAGGCATGTTCCTCGCTCCCTATTCCGCCGGGATCGCCGCAGCGTCCGACTTCGCTTCCGATTCTGCCTTCTCGGCCTTGCGGCGCGCCTTGGCAGGCCGTTCCTTCTGCTTCGTCGTCACCGTCGCCACCGAGACAAAGCGCAGGATCTCATCGGCGATCTTCAGCGTTCGCTCGAGCTCTCGCACCACGTCGGCCGACGACGTGTACTCTGCCAGGACGTAGTAACCGCGGTTCAGCTTGCGAATGGGATAGGCGAGCTCACGCATGCCCCATTCCTGCATGGCATGCGACTCCCCGCCACCTTCTTCGATCAAGCGACGGGCGCGATCGATCGTCTCGCGCACCTGCGCTTCCGGCAGGTCCGGATGTAAGACGATCAGCGTCTCGTACTTCCGCATCGTGTTCTCCTTCACACTCATCTGTTCACCTCTGTTTCCGTGCGCGCATTGAATCGGTTCATGGCGATCGCGGTGCCTTCAGACAGCACGCACTCCACCGCGTCGCTGGCGCGAACCGCGCTGGTCCGCACCGGCGCCAACTCGAGCGCGCCCAGTGACTCGAGCACATAGTCCACCACGGCATGACCCTCAGGCGGTCGTCCGATACCGACGCGCACGCGCGCGAAGTCGGCGCCGTACCGCTCCATCACCGAGGCGACACCGCGATGGCCTCCGGTGCCGCCGCGCGGCCGCACCCGGATATCGCCCGGCGGCAGATCGAGATCGTCGTGGACGACCACCAACGCGCCGGGCGCGACGCCACCGACCGCCTCGAGGGCCTCGCCGCTGCGGTTCATGAAGGACTGCGGTTGGACGAGCAGCGCGGCCTCGCCGGCGATGGTTCCGCGTCCACAGCGCACGTCACCCGACGCGTGCAGCGCGATCTGCCATCGTTCGGCAAGCATATCGACGACCATGAATCCCACGTTGTGGCGGGTGTGCGCGTGGTCAGCGCCCGGGTTTCCTAGGCCCATGACCACCCACATGTCGGCCAATCACGAGCCGCCCTTCGCCGAGTCCGGCTTGCCGGCGCCCTTCGCGGCATCGGCCTTGCCAGCCGCCTTCGGCGCATCGCCCTTGCCGGCCGCGTCGGCGGCGGGCGCCGCACCATCAACAGCCGCCGCCTCGGCCACTTTGACCTCTTCGACAACCGGCGGCAGCACGGTGACGACGGCCTCGTCGGTGTCGATCGGGATCTCGACGCCGGAGGGAGGGGTCAACTCGCTGATATGGATGGCGTCGTGGATGCCGAGCTTGGAGACGTCGACTTCGATGAAGTCCGGAATCTCCGTCGGCAGGCACAGCACCTCGAGCTCACGCCGGATGGGCTGCAGGATGCCGCCCAGCTCGACGCCCTCTGCGCGCCCGACGAAATGGAGCGGCACGCGCAGGCGGAGCTTCGTATTGACATCGACTTCGTAGAGGTCGGTGTGCAGGAGATTGCGGCTGATCGGATCGCGCTGCACCTCCTTGACCAGCACCAGCCGTCCGCCGAGGTCGCCGGCGTCGGAGGTCAGTCGAATCAGGTGGGTGCCTTCGACGTTGCCGACCTTGCCTTCGAACTCCTTGGCATCCACGGCCACCTGCGTCGCGGCGCGCTTGGCTCCGTAGAGGATAGCCGGCACCTTGCCCTGCAGGCGCAGGCGGCGCGCCTGGCCCTTGCCGTGCCCCTCGCGGGGTTCGACCCCGAGCTCGATCGTTTCCATGGTCTACTCCTCAATCTGGAGAAATGGTCCGGCGCGCGCCGATGGAGCGGCCGCGCACGACAGGAATTCAGAAGAACAGCGAGCTGATCGACTCTTCGCGATGCGTGCGTCGGATGGCTTCGGCCAGCAGGCGGGCCACCGAGAGCACCTTGATCTTGTCGCACTCCTGCGCCGCCGCGCGCAGGGGAATGGTGTCGGTGACCACCAAGCTGGTGAGCGTCGACTCCTTGATGCGATCGATCGCCGGCCCCGACAGCACCGGGTGCGTGCAACAGGCGATCACCTCGGTCGCTCCCGCATCGCGCAATGCCGCCGCGGCGGCGGCCAGCGTGCCCGCCGTGTCGACGATGTCATCGACGATCACCGCGGTCTGTCCCTCGACGTCGCCGACGACGCGCATCTCCGCCACCTCGTTGGCGCGCGCGCGACGCTTGTCGATGACGGCCAGGGTGGCATTGAGGCGCTTGGCGAATGCGCGCGCGCGTTCGACGCCGCCGGGATCGGGCGACACCACGGCGACCGGACCGTTGCGCACCCGCTCCTGCATGTCTTTCAAGAGCACGGGCGTCGCAAACAGGTTGTCGACCGGAATATCGAAGAAGCCCTGGATCTGTCCGGCATGCAGGTCGATGGTCAGCACGCGCGAGGCGCCCGCGGCCGTGATCAGGTCGGCGACCAGTTTGGCGCTGATCGGCACCCGCGGCGAGACTTTGCGATCCTGACGCGAGTAGCCGTAGTAGGGAATCACCGCCGTGATGCGCTTGGCCGAGGCGCGGCGGAACGCGTCCAGCATCAGGAGGAGCTCCATCAGGTGATCGTTGACCGGCGTACAGGTGGACTGGATGACGAAGACGTCGCCACCGCGCACGTTGTCCGCGATCTCGACCATGACTTCGCCGTCGCTGAAGCGGCGCACCTCCGCCTGGCCCAGTGCCACGTCGAGGGTGCCGCACACCTCCGCCGCCAGCGGACGATTCGAGTTGCCCGTGAATACTTGGATCTCGTCCCTCACTGAAGCACCTCAACCTGGCCGTGAAACTGGGCGGGAAGGATTCGAACCTTCGATACCGGATCCAAAGACCGGGGCCTTAACCAAACTTGGCGACCGCCCACCGATCAACACTCCATCTCGACTGTTGGAACTCTCTGCAAAATCTCCGTCGCTTGCGCCCACAAACCGCCGGCTCGCAATCGCCCTGCAGCGGCCCGGGCATCGTCCCAATGTTGCCAGACGCCGAACACCGCCGATCCGCTGCCGGTCATGAGCGTACCTTCAGCGCCGAGGGCCCTGAGCCGCTCTTTGACTTTCCACAACGCGGGTTGAACACGAAAAGCTGCCGCCTCCAGGTCGTTTATGAATATGCTCCGGAGCGGCACGTGACCGACAGTGAGCCCGCGGATATTACTGAGGGGTCTGTTGGTTGTCAACGAATCGTCATAGGCGGCGTAGACGTCGCGGGTACTCAATCCCACCCCGGGGAAGACGACGACCAGCGGGCCGCCGAACGGTGGCGTCCAGGCGTCCAGCTCCTCACCGATTCCCCTCATCCGCGCCGGCCGACCAAACAGGAAGAACGGCACGTCGGCTCCAAGTTCGAGTGCCAGGGCGGTCAGCGGCGCCCCGTTCAACGGCCAGCCGGTCATCGCATTGAGGGCTCGCAGGACCGCCGCCGCGTCGGAGCTCCCCCCGCCAAGTCCAGCCCCTGAGGGAATGCGCTTCTCCAACTCGATCCTCACTCCCACGTTGATGCCGGTACCGCGCAGGAAGGCGAGGGCGGCTCGCGAGGCCAGATTGTCCTCGCCCGGCGGGCTGGCACCCTCGGGTCGGCAGATCAGGCTGACCCCCGGCTGGTCAGCCGGCACCAGGTCGACGTCCAGGCGGTCGAATAGCGCGATCGGCACTACAGCCGAATCCAACAGGTGGTATCCATCGCTCCGGCGACCGACGATACGTAGAGAGAGGTTCAGCTTCGCAGCAGCGCTCACTCGAGCCCGGCTGGCGTTCACCGTTGCTGAATGCCGCGTCATCTGGGCTGGAACTCCCACTCAACCCTGACCAATTGACCCATCATCTGAAGCCATGGTAGACGACCTCCGTCGGCGAACCTGGCCCCCGTGGTGAAAAGGATATCACGCAGGCCTCCGGAGCCTGAGGTCCAGGTTCGATTCCTGGCGGGGGCGTTCGCCCACCACGTCCGCACTCAAGTCAGCTTGATTTCCACCTAGTGTTCCGGTACCGTCCCGCGCCGTCGGGTGGGTAGCCACGGCATCTTTCTGTGGCGGACGAAGGAGGCGGCGATGGATCTTCCGAAGTGCCAGAAGTGCAACCGCGGAGCCCTGATTCCGCTGTCGGACTACGGCCAGGAAGGTGCTTCGGTCCTTTTCAAGGCTTGGGTGTGCACGAATCCTGAATGCGGATTCTCGCTACGAGTCGACAAGGGCGAAGTCACCTACGGCAAGAAGATCGACTTCAAGCATTGACCGTTTGCGCGAACAACTCGTCGCTGTCGGATCAAGCAGAAAACAAAAAGGCCCAGCCTCACGGCTGGGCCTTTTCTTTTAGATCCGGCGGCGTCCTACTCTCCCACTGGTGAAACCAGAAGTACCATCGGCGCTGGAGGGCTTAACTACCGTGTTCGGAATGGGAACGGGTGTGACCCCTCCGCCATAACCACCGAAAGCTGTATAACTTTCTCGACAATTGCATACGGGACGGATCGATCGCTGGTGAGCTCGGCATAGTAAATAGTGGTCAAGCCTCACGGCCAATTAGTACCGGTTAGCTCCACGCATTGCTGCGCTTCCACACCCGGCCTATCAACCTCGTCGTCTACGAGGGGCCTTCAGGGGCCTTACGGCCCAGGGATACCTAATCTTGGGGTGGGCTTCCCGCTTATATGCTTTCAGCGGTTATCCCTTCCGCACATAGCTACCCGGCGATGCGGCTGGCGCCACAACCGGAACACTAGCGGTGCGTTCCTCCCGGTCCTCTCGTACTAAGGAGAACTCCCCTCAAGTATCCTGCGCCCACGGCGGATAGGGACCAAACTGTCTCACGACGTTCTGAACCCAGCTCGCGTGCCACTTTAATCGGCGAACAGCCGAACCCTTGGGACCTACTCCAGCCCCAGGATGTGACGAGCCGACATCGAGGTGCCAAACCTCCCCGTCGATGTGAACTCTTGGGGGAGATAAGCCTGTTATCCCCGGCGTACCTTTTATCCGTTGAGCGATGGCCCTTCCATTCGGAACCACCGGATCACTAAGACCTGCTTTCGCACCTGCTCGAGATGTCTCTCTCGCAGTCAAGCCCCCTTATGCCTTTGCACTCGACGGCTGGTTTCCACTCAGCCTGAGGGGACCTTCGCGCGCCTCCGTTACACTTTGGGAGGCGACCGCCCCAGTCAAACTACCCACCATGCAATGTCCCGGACCTGGTTCACAGGCCGTCGGTTAGAATCCAAAAGCAGCAAGGGTGGTATTTCAAGGG
>JBOHWA010000583.1:0-12278 GCA_050735855.1 Binatia bacterium | reverse complement strand
CTGGCGCGGCGCGCGGTGGCCGCGGGCCCGCTGCGCGTCATGCTCGCCAGTCCAAACTATCTCCTGCCCCTGGCGTACGTCGACAACGTCGCGGACGCGATCGTGCTCGCCGCGCGCCGTCCCGAGGCGCGCGGGCGCGCCTATACCATCGTCGACGTGCACGCCCGGCAGGGCGACTACGCGCGACTGTACCGCCAGACCAGCGGCGCCTCCTGGCATCCGGTCTACGTCCCGCTCGGTCTGCTGCGCCTGGCGGTCAGCGCCGCGGAGATGGCGGCCGGCCGGCTCGGGCGCCGCTCGCCGATCACGCGCCATCAGGTCGAACGCACGCTGCGCAGCGCCACCTTCGTCACCCGACGCGCTCACGACGAGCTCGGTTGGCAGCCGCGGGTGCCGATCGATGAAGCGCTGCGCCGTAGCTTTGCCGCCCCGCCCGGCGGAACCACCGGGGCGCCCGCTGCGCCGGCACAGTCCCCCGCATGAGCGACGCACGGCGCGGCCCGCGCACGGCGGACCGCCGCCGCCAGCACGCGGCTGCGGTGCCGGGAGCCGGCAGGTGATGACGACGGTGCTGTTCGTCGAAGCCTCGAGCGGCGGCGTGCTCGGCGGCTCGCTGACCGGTCTCTACCATCTCATCCGCGGGATGGACCGGGCGCGCTTTCGCATCGGCATGGCGCTGTACGAGCCGAAGGTGATCGAGAGCGATCTGACCGCCCTCGATGTGTCGGTCCACCACGTCGCCCGCCGCCGCCTGCCCAAGGAGCACGCCCTGCTCGGTCTGGAAGGCTATCGCCGCGCCAAGGCGCTCGGCGCCGTGCGCTCCGGGCTGCACGCGGCGCGCCAGACGGCGCGCCTGCTGGCCGAGGAGATTCCCGCCGCGATGGCCCTGGCGCGCGTGATCCGGCGCGAGCGGGTCGACGTCGTACACCTCGGCAACGGCCTGCGCGCCAACTTCGACGGCATCCTCGCCGGTCTGCTCACCCGCACGCCGGTCATTTGTCACGTCAAGGGCTTCGAGAAGTACGGGGCGCGCGAGCGCTGGGCGGCGAAGCGGATCCGCACGCTGGTGTGCATGACCGACGCCATCCTGGCGTATTGCCGCGAGCGCGGCATGGATACCGCCGACGCGCGGGTGGTCTACGACGCCGTCGACGAGACCTGGCTGCGCCCGCAACGATCGGCCGCCGCGATACGCCAGGAGCTCGGCGTGCCGCTCGACGCTCCCTGCGTCGGCATCGCCGGGAACATCCAGGAGTGGAAGGGCCAGGGCGTCCTGATCGAGGCGCTCGGCCAGCTCGGGCGCGAGGCCGGCGTGCATTGTGTCATCGCCGGCGGGGTGCACCGCGCCGGCGACGCCTACGCCGCCGAACTGCGCACCCGTGTCGCGGCGCTCGGGCTGAGCGATCGCGTCCACTTCGCCGGGTTTCGCAGCGATATTCCCGACGTGATGAACGCCTGGGACATCGTCGTACACGCCTCGGTGCGGCCCGAGCCCTTCGGCCGGGTCATCCTCGAGGGCATGTTGCTCGGCAAGCCGGTGGTGGCGACGGCGGCCGGCGGCGTGCCGGAACTGATCGAAGACGGGCGCACGGGTTGGCTGGTGCCGCCCGGTGACGTCGCGGCGCTGGCCGGGTGCCTGCGCCGGTTGCTCGCGGCGCCCGAAGAGGGCCGCGCCGTCGGGGCGCGGGCGCAAGCGTGGGCGAGGGAACAATTCTCGCTCGCTCGGCAGGTGGCCGAGATGAGCGAGATCTACGAGGGGGCCGCGAGGACGCACTGAGCATGAACATATTGGGCATTTCCTGTTTCTATCACGACGCCGCGGCCGCCTTGCTGGTGGATGGGCAGCTCGTGGCGGCGTCCGAGGAGGAGCGTTTCTCGCGTCGCAAGCACGACGCGGAGTTCCCCAAGCTGGCGATCCAGTTCTGCCTGGAGCAGGCCGGCATCGGCATCCAGGATGTCGACTACGTCGTCTTCTACGAGAAGCCGTTCGTGAAGTTCGAGCGTATCCTGACCACGGCGCTGCAGTCGGTGCCGCGCTCCTGGAAGGTCTTCGGCGACGCGATGACCACCTGGCTGCTCGACAAGCTGTGGGTGAAGAACTTCATCCGCGCCGAGCTCGGCGTGCCGAACGACAAGATTCTCTTCAGCGAGCACCACCTGTCGCATGCGGCGAGCACGTTCCTCTGCTCGCCGTTCGACGAGGCGGCGATCCTGACCATCGACGGCGTCGGCGAGTGGGCCTGCGCGACGTTCGGGCGCGGGCGCGGCAACCAGGTGTCGCTGCTGCGCGAGATCCGCTTCCCGCACTCGGTCGGGCTGCTGTACAGCGCCTTCACCGCCTTCCTCGGCTTCGAGGTGAACGAGGGCGAGTACAAGGTCATGGGCATGGCGCCGTACGGCGAGCCCAAGTACGTCGACAAGGTCGAGAAGCTCTACAAGGTGGAGCGCGACGGCAGCCTGTGGCTCGACATGAGCTACTTCTGCTTTCACCACTCGACCACCCGCACCTACAACGACAAGTTCACCGACCTGTTCGGCGAGCCGCGCGATCCGGACTGGCTGTTCTTCACCGAGTCCTCCGGCTTTCCGGAATACTTCGGCGACAAGCCGGCCGACTTCGACCGCATCGCCGAGCGCAATCAGTACTACGCCGACATCGCCGCCAGCATCCAGCACTGCACCGAGGAGATCGTCCTCAACATGGCGCGGGCGCTGCACAACGAGACCGGCCTGACCAAGCTCTGTCTGGCCGGCGGGGTGGCGCTCAACAGCGTCGCCAATGGACGCATCGTCAAGGAGACGGCGTTCAAGGAGCTGTTCGTCCAGCCGGCGGCGGGCGACGGCGGCGGCGCCCTCGGCGCGGCGCTCTTCGCCCAGCACTGTGTGCTCGGCAAACCGCGCTCGTTCCAGATGGAGCACGCGTATTGGGGCAAGTCATACACCGACGCCGAGGTCGGCGACTTCCTGCGCGGCGCCAACATCCGCCACACGCGCGCGGCGCACGAGGACGAGATGCTCGACCGGGTCGTCGAGCACCTCAGCCGCGGGCACGTGATCGGTTGGTTCCAGGGCCGCTTCGAATGGGGGCCGCGCGCGCTCGGCGCGCGCAGCATCATCGCCGACCCGAGCCGCGCCGACATGAAGGATATCGTCAACACGAAGATCAAGTTCCGTGAGCCGTTCCGGCCGTTTGCGCCGTCGGTCATCGTCGACGCCGCCGAGCGCTACTTCGACCTGCCGGACGCCGCCAAGCACTATCCGGCGCGCTTCATGTTGTACGTCGTCGACGTCAAGCCAGGGCAGGGCAGTGCCCTGCCGGCCATCACCCATGTCGACAATACCGCCCGCTTGCAGACCGTGCATGCCGCGCAGAGCCCGCTCTACTACAAGCTGATCCAGCGCTTCGGGCAGGCGAGCGGCACGCCGGTCATCCTCAACACCTCGTTCAACCTGAAGGGCGAGCCGATCGTCACCACCCCGGCGCAGGCGCACAGCACGTTCATGCGCAGCGGCATGGACGCCCTGGTGCTGGGCAACGCGATCGTCGACAAGGCCTGACGCACGATGTCCCTCGGTCGCCGCCTGTTCGCCGCGGCGTTCCTGGCCGGCTTCGGCATGCTGCTCGCACTCGGCACGGTCGAGCTCGGCGTGCGGCTGCTGCATCTCGTCCCGGATCGCTTCTGGGAGCCGGATGCGCTGCTCGGCAGCAAGCTGATCGCGGGGAGCGCGGGCTGGTGGACGCAGGAGGAGCACGAGTTCCTCGTTCCGGTGCAGATCAACACGCAGGGCCGGCGCGATCTCGAACGGCCGCTGGAGAAGGTACCGGGGACCGAGCGCATCCTGCTACTCGGCGACTCGTTCGTCGAGGCCATGCAGGTGCCGATCGAAGCGACCTTCGCGCGCGGCCTGGAACAGCACCTGACGCGGCCGGGCGACCCTCCGGTCGAGGTCATGAGCATGGGCGTCAGCGGCTATGGCACCGCCAGCCAGTACCTCTACTACCGTGAGCACGGGCGTTCGTTTCATCCCGACGTCGTGCTGTTGTCGTTCTACCCAGGCAACGACGTGCGCAACAACAGCCCGACGCTCGAGCCGGTGTTCCCGCCCGCCTACGGTGCCGACGGTGAGCTCGAGCGGGTCACCTCCGGCAAGGCCGGCGATGGCGGCGGGCGCCGCGGGTTGCTGCGCTCGGAAGCGTACGCGTACTTCCGCAAGCTGCTGCTCACCCGACAGCCGGTGCTGGCCGGGCAGTTGGCCAGCTGGGGCGTGTTGAAGAAGGACGCGCTGATTGCCGTGCCGATGCAGGCGGGCGTGCCGGTCGACTACTGGGTCTACGCCACCCAGCCACCAGCCGAGTGGCAGGCCGCCTGGGCGCATACCGAGCAGCTGCTGACGCGGCTGCGCGACGCCGTGCGCGCCGACGGCGCCAAGCTGATCGTCATGGTGGTCACGTCGCGCGAACAGATCTACCCGGCCGACTGGCAGAAACTGTTGGCCACGTACCCCGACATGCAAGCGGTGGCGTGGGACGTCAACGGCCCCGAGCGCCGGGTCATGGACTGGTGCGCGCGCAGCGGCGTGCCGTGTGTCCAGCTCTCGCGGGCCTTTCTCGCGGCGCGCGATCAGTCACCGCGCCTGCATTTTTTGTATGACGGACACTGGACAGCCGCCGGCCATGCGCTGGCGGCGCAAACGATGGCGGACTTTCTTCGCGCGGCCGGCTGGCCGCGCGTGCAATACGCGGAGGGTTGATGAAGATTGGTGAAGGACTGCGAACTCGATTTGGCATCGCCGGCGAGCTGCTCTCGTTTCTCTGGCAACAGCGCCTGTGGTGGCTCATTCCGATGGTGATCGTGTTGCTGGCATTCGGCGGCTTGATGGTGACGGCGCAGAGCTCGGCGCTGGGCCCGTTCATCTACACGCTGTTCTGAGCCCGGGGGGGCGTTTGACTGAAATGGGGGGAGACCGGAGTTATTGGTAGATGATCGCCGTCAGGCCAGGCCGATCCCAGCCCGCGACCCGCAGTGTCGCGCTCTCGCTGTTGGTCTGGCTCGCCACCGTGCTGCCCGCCGCGGGCAGCGAATGCACGCACTTCGTCCGGGCCGGCTTCGTCCCGGTCGGCGGGATCTCGGCCGACGGGTCCTCGCCGGCGCGCGCCTTCGCCGCGCTGGGCGACGCCGCGGCGGCCGTGATCAACCCGGACACGGTCATCTGCGTCGGACCGGGTGCGTACCGAGAAGGCGACATCAATCCGGCGATGGGCGGTAGTCAGGGCGCGCCGGTGGAGTTCCGCGCCGATCCGAGCGGTGCGAGCACCGGTGACGAACCGGGGCCGGTGACGCTCTCGCCGCCCGACGACCGCCCGGTGGACCAGACCCCGCGCGCCGGCTTTCGCCTGCTGGGCCGACGCTACGTCGTCATCGAAGGCTTTGACATCGCAGGGTTCCCCGACGCCGGCATCCAGGTGCGCTCGGAGGCACCGCCGCGCCAGGGCAACAGCTCGGAGATCGTCATTCGCGGCAACCGCATCGAGGATTGCGGCGTCGGCATCGACGTCAGCGCCGAGCGCCGCATCACGATCGAGGCCAACGACGTGGTCAACAGCGCCTCGACCGGCATCACCATCACCGCCTGCCGCGGCCCGCTGCTGACCAGCCCCAAGTGCCGCAGCAGCGAGAGCGAGGCGGTCATCCCGCAGGTGTCGAACAATCGCACCGTCTACAATTTCTCGCACGGCGTCTTCATCCAGGAAGCGGCGGGGGGCTTCGTGCAGAACACCGTCGCCTTCGGCAACCTGGCAGGGGTGACGGCGCGCACGGCGAGCGGCTTGGTGCTGGCCAACAACCTCATCTACGGCAACTTCCAGGATGGCATCGCGCTGGGTCGCGGCGGCCAACCGACGCCGGACGCGGTCGTGCTGAACAATACGCTGTACGACAACGGCGACTGGGGGCTGCTCATCGGCGAAGCCGACGCGGCGTCGCCCAACGCGCGCGTGTTGAACAACATCATCAGCCAGAACGGCAGCGGGGCGATCGGCGTGGCGCGGAGCTCGACCTGTGGCTACGTCGCCGGGTTCAATGCCATCGACGGCGACGCCCCCTACGGCATGGCGACCCCGGCCAACCGCGCCTACGATCTGCCTGGCGACCCGGGCCTGGTCGATCCCGACGGTCCGGACAACGTGCTCGGCTGGCGTGTCATGAACGGTCGATTGGTCGACTACTCGGCCGACGACAACTTCCGCCTGCGCACCGGCCAGACGCCGAGCGCGGCACTCGACGCCGGGTACACGAGCGCGGCGTCGCTCGGTCTGCAAGGGAGCAGCGTCGCAGGCGCGGCGGCCGACAGCGGTCCCGTCGACCTCGGCTATCACTACGGCGCCACGGCCGCGCAGCGGCTCCTGGCGCCGTTGCCGACCCCCGTGATGCCCGTGTACGTCCATGCGCGCGGGGCCGATACCAACCCGGGCACCAGCAGCGAGACGGCGCTGGCCTCGCTCACCGCGGCCACCACGCTCGCCAAGGCGGGCGTCACGGTCATCGTCGGGCCGGGCACCTATGCCGCGTCGAACGTCGGCCCGGAGGACTACAGCGGACTGGTGACGTTTCGCGGCGACGGCAGCGGCGTGAGCACGGGCGATCCGCCGGGTCCCGTGCTGATCGACCCCAGCATGCTGCCGCCGGGGCAGAATAAGGACACCGGCTTCCTCCTGATGCGCAATTGCCGGCCGACGGTCGAGGGCTTCCACGTCCGCTTCGCCTCGGACGCGGGCATCCAGGTGCGCATGGGCGCCGACAGCGCCGTGGTGCGCGACAACGTGGTCTTCACCAACACCCGCGGCATCAGCGTGATCGATGCCAACGACACCGCCGTGATCAACAACCTCGTGTACGACAACGACCGCGGCGGGATCGACATCGGCGGCACCACTTTGGCGGCGCGCACCCGGGTGCAGAACAACACCTGCTGGGGCAACGTCGGCGGCAACGGGCTGACCATCGGCAGCGGCGACGCGGCGACGCCCGGCACGCACGTCGAGTTCAACATCTTCGGCCGCAGCGGGGAGAACGGCATCAACGCCCAGGAGAGCCATACGGGGCGCTTCAACGTGTTCTTCGAGAACGCCGCGCGCGACTACGGTGGTACCGCGTCGCGCAAGGATGGCGATCGCGTCCTCATCGACCCGCTGTTCGTCGATGCGGATGGGGCGGACGACCGCCTCGGCGGGCGCCGCTTCGAGGATGACCGCTTCGAGCTGCAACAGCAGGCCTCCGGCGATCCGGCCACCAGCGCCTTGGTCGACGGTGGGCCGCTCACCGCCGTGCAGGCGGGCGTCAGCCGCGGGACGACCCGCACCGACGGCGAGCCCGACAGCGGCCCGGTCGACCTCGGGTTCCACTATCGCGGCCAGGCGGCGGACAACCTGTACGTCGATCCCGGCGGTGACGACGCCAACAGCGGGCGCTTGCCGCAGCTGCCGCTCAAGACCATCGCCAACGCGCTGACCCGCGCGGTGGCGGGGACGCGCGTCCATCTGGCCGCCGGCCTCTATCCGGAAGAGAATCTACGCCCCGGCGCTGGCGTGACGATCGTCGGCGCCGGCGCCGACCGCTCGGTGGTGACGGCGGATGGTGGCGATACCGTCTTCGAGGTGCGCCAGGCGGATGTGACGCTGCAGCACATCGGCATCACGGGCGCGAGCGACGCCGGCGTCCGCGTGCGCAGCGATCGGGTGAATCTGGTCGACACCTGGATCTATGCCAACGACGGTCGCGGCGTGGTCATCCCGCAGGCCATCGGCGGCCTGCTGTTCAACAATCTCATCTACGCCAATGCGAGAAGCGGCATCGCGATCGGCGGCAACACGACCACGGCGGACAAGCTGACCGTCGCCCACAATACGATCTACGGCAACGCCGGCTTCGGCGTCAGCGTCGGGTTCGAGACCGCGCTGGCGTCGACGAACACGGTGGTGGTCAACAATGTCATCGCCAACAACACGCTGAAGGGGATCGGCACCAGCCCCGGGTCGGCGGCGACGCTGTCCGTGGGTCACAACTGCAATCGCGATGGCTATCGCGGCCTCGACCAGCCGCCGACGGATCTGGTGTCGCTCGATCTGCTGCTCGCCGGACCGGAGGACACGCCGCTGCGCAACTTCCGGCTGCTGCAGCAGGCGGCGGGTGACGAGCTGAACAGTCCCTGCGTCGACGCGGGCTGGCGCATGGTAGAGCAGGTCGGGCTGCAAGCGGCCACGACGCGCAACGATGATTCGCCCGATGTCGCGATGGCCGATACCGGCTACCATTATGGCCTGGCGGTCTTCGATCCGGCCATCCTGGCGCTGCTGCGCTTCGGCGCGCCGGCGGGCGACTGCAATGGTGACGGTGCCACGCGCGTCACCGAGGTGATCAGCGCGGTCAACATCGCGCTGGGCAACCAGCTCCTCGACAGCTGCGCGACCATCGACATCGATGGCGACGGCCGTATCGCGATCAACGAGTTGCTCGGCATCGTCAACGAACTGCTCGAGCAGTAGACCGCCAGAGGCAGAGGGGGAGGGGGCGTCGCGTGTCCGGGCGCAGTCGGATTCTCTATACCGTCAACCGTATGGACGTGGGCGGCAGCCAGACGCACCTGTTGCAGGTGCTGCGGCTGATCGACCGCAGCCGCTTCGAGCCCATGCTCTGTTGCCTCACCGGGCGCGGCGCGCTGCTGGACGCGGCGCGCGAGACGGGTGCGACGGTGATCAGCGCCGGCATTCGCGGCCTGAAGACGCCAGCGTCGCTGCCCGGACTGCTGCGGCTGACGGCCTTCATGCGCCGCCAACGGCTCGACATCGTGCACAACTATCTCCTGCGCGCCAATGTCGTCGGCACCCTGGCGGCGCGCGTCGCGCGGGTGCCGTTGGTGCTGACCAGCAAGCGCGGCTGCCATCATCGCCGCGGTCTGGAGCTGCTCGGCGCGCGCTGCTCCAACTGGCTCGCGGACTGCGTCACCACCAATGCCGAGGCGGTGCGCGAGTTCGTGCACGTCGACGAGCGCTGCCCGCTCGACAAGATGGTGGTGATTCCGAGCGGCATCGATACGGATCGCTTCGCGCCGCTCCCGGCGGACGACTACAAGGCGCGGCTCGGCCTGCCGCCGGGTCCGATCGTCGGCATCGTCACGCGCATGCGGGTGCGCAAGGGGGTGGAGGAGTTTCTGCGCGCCATGGCGGCGGTGCGCCAGCAGCGGCCCGACGTGCGGGCCGTGGTCGCCGGCGAGGTCGACCGCGAGCCGGCCCTGGACGCGCTGATCGACGAGCTCGGCTTGCGCGATCACCTCCACCTGCTCGGCCGTCGCAGCGACATGCCGGAAGTGCTGTCGGCCTTCGATGTGTTCGTGCTCTCGTCGCACGACGAGGGGATGTCCAACGCCATCCTCGAAGCGATGGCGATGCGCCTGCCGGTGGTCGCGACCGACGTCGGCGGGACCGGCGAGGTGGTGCAACACGGCCGCAGCGGCTACCTGGTGGCGCCGAGAGATCCGCTGCCGCTGGCCGCGGCGATCGCCCGCGTGCTGGCCGACCCGAGCGCGGCGGCCGCCCAGGGCGCCTGCGGGCGCGAAATCGTGGTGAACCAGTTCTCGGCTCGTGCCATGGTGCGCCGCATGGAAGATCTCTATACACACCTGCTGCCGGCCCGGGGGGCGGGACAGCCGGCACACGTGCCGCTGCAAGCGGCGCGTTAGCAGTTTCTGGGGGAGCAATGTTGGTGACGTACCTGGGGCATGCCTGCATCATGCTCGAATCGGGGGGCACGCGGGTGCTGATGGATCCGTGGCTGGTGGATCCGGGGTACAACGGCACGTGGTGGCACTACCCGCCGCTCGAGCTCGGCGCGCGCGATCTGCCGCGCATCGACTATCTCATCGTCTCGCACCTGCATCCGGACCACTACGATCCGCCGACCCTGGCGCAGCTCGACAAGCGCACCCAGGTCGTCATCGCCAACTTCAAGCGCAAGCGGCTGCGCGACGGTATCGCGGCGCTCGGCTTCGAGCGCATCACCGAGCTCGACTACGGCGTCGACCTGCGCTGCGGGAGCGGCGGCCTGATCGTCCAACTGGTCAAGCCGGACCGGCCCTGGGATGACGCCGCGATCCTGTTGCGCGACGGCGCGACGACGGTCTTCAACTGCAACGACTGCCACCTCGACGAAGCGACCCTCACCCGCCTGGGCAACGAGCACCGCATCGATCTGACCTTCCTCACCTTCACCGGCGCGAGCTGGTATCCGGGCTGCTTCGACTTCCCGCTCGGCTCCAAGATCGAGCGCGCCCTGTACTCGAAGCACGGGCACCTCGACGAGTTCGTCAATTGGGCGCGGCTGCTCAAGGCCAAGCGCGCCGTGCCGGCGGCGGGCAACGTCGCGATGCTGGCCGAGGATCAGCTGTTCCTCAACACGCCGATGTATGCGAACACGCCCGGCGATGCGATCGAGGCGCTGCGGGTCGCGGCGCCGGAGATCGACGGGGTGCAGATGAACCCCGGCGACACCTGGACGCCGGAGGGGGGCCAGGTGCGCTGCAAGCCGGCGCCGGACTGGAGCCAGCGCATGGAGGCGATCGAGGCGCTCAGCCGCGAGAATCGGGCGCGCGGGGCGGAGTACTTCGCCAGCGAGGCACCGGCGCCGCCCGATCTCGGCGAGCGCTTCGTGCGCTACTTCACCGCGCAGCTGGAGCGCGACCCGGAGGCGCCGGCGCGGGTCGGGATCACCACCTGGTGGACGATCACCGGACCGCAGGGCGGCGAGTGGACGATCGACTTTACGCGCCAGCGCGACTGGGTGCAGCGCGGCGCTCCGGACGACTGGAACCTGCATCTGACCATGCCGGACAAGCTGGTGTACCTGGGCGTCAGCGGTGGGGGCATCTGGGATCACCTGATCCTCTCCTTCCGTTCGCGCCTGGCGCGGCGCCCGGATCGCTACATGAAGGAATTCTGGACGTGGTTCTGCCGACTCTGACGGGCGTGCGCGGGGGACGCATGATCGACAAACCATTGAACGTGCTGCTGGTCGTGCTCGACGGGGCGCGGCCGGATCATCTCGCCTGCTACGGCTACGAACGCGAGACGGCGCCGTTCCTCGACAAGATGGCGCGCGACGGCGTGCGCTTCGCGCGCGCCTTCGGCTGCGGGCCGGCCGCCGTCTCGTCGCACGCGGCGATGCTGACCGGACTCTTCGCCGCGGCGCACGGCGCCACCGAGGAGCACCGGGCGCTGCGCCCGTCCGTGCCGCTGCTCTCGGAGCACCTGAAGCGGGCCGGCTACCGCACCGCCGCCTTCTGCCCGCATCCCGACATCGCGCCCGAGACCGGCTTCGGCCGCGGCTTCGATCGCTTCCATACGCAACGCAGCGGCGGCTACATCGCCGGGACGGCGGCGGACTATGCGCGCCGCGCCAGCGACCGCGTCCTCGGCCGCCGCGACGCCGGCGCGCGGCGCACCACCGAGGCCGTGTGCGACTGGCTGGGCCTCGATGACGCCCCGTTCTTCGCCTTCGTCCACTTCGCCGAGCCAGCCCACGCGCAGCCGCCGCCGGCGCCCTACGATCGCCTGTTTCTGCCACGGGCGCCGGCGCAGCCGAGCGCGCACGAGGTGGCGTCGGCGCTGCACGCCGGCGCCCTGCGTTACATCGACCTGCGCCTGACGCAGATCGCCGACCGGCTGATCGCCAACGGCCAGTGGGAACAGACGCTGGTGATCGCCACGGCCGGTCACGCGGCGGCATTGACGGATGATGCGGGCGACCCGCTCAGCGACGCGCGCCTGCATGTACCGCTGCTCATGCGCGGTCCGGGACTGCCGCGCGGCTTCGTCGTCGACGAGTTCGCCCAGCCGCCCGATCTCTTCGCCACCATCGCCGCCGTGACCGGCAGCGGCGAGGTCCCGGCGCCGTTGCAGGGGCGCATTCTGCTGCGCCAGGGCGCGGCGGTGCCCGGCCGGCGCTGCGTCATCGCCGAAACCTACCGCAACGAACCCGGCGACGTGCGCCGCAAGGCGCTGCGCACCAGCCGCGAGAAGTTCGTCTGGCAGTCGGACGAGGCCAACGCGCTGTTCGATCTGAACAGCGATCCGCACGAACGGCGCAACCTGTTCGCGGCCGACACCGGGCGCGCCGACGGGCTGCGTCGCCAGTTGTTCGACTGGTTGGCGACGGCCGAGCGGTGGGCGCCGCCGGAGGCCGAGCTCGGCAGCGCTCTGGAGCCGCAGCGCGCGCACACGTGAAGGC
>JBOHWA010000582.1:0-2547 GCA_050735855.1 Binatia bacterium | reverse complement strand
CTCTTTCTGCGCGTCGCCGATCAGCGGCGCCGGGCCGGCGACGCCGCCGGCGCCGACCAGTACCAGGCGATGACCGTGCACACCCTGCGCCGCATGGCGCAGGGCGGCATCTACGACCAGCTCGGCGGCGGCTTCCACCGCTACTCGGTCGACCAGCACTGGCTCGCGCCGCACTTCGAGAAGATGCTGTACGACAACGCCCAGCTGGTGCCGCTGCTGTTGTCGACCTATCAGGCCACCGGCGACGATTTCTTCGCCACCATCGCGCGCGAGACACTCGACTACGTCGTGCGCGAGATGCGCGACCCGGCCGGCGGCTTCTATTCGACCCAGGATGCCGACAGCGAGGGCGAGGAGGGGCGCTTCTTCCTGTGGGACGAAGGCGAAGTCGTCACCCGTCTCGGCGCCGACGCCGGCGAGCTCGCCTGCCGCTACTGGGACGTCACCGCCCCGGGCAACTTCGAGGGACGCAACATCCTGCACGTCACGGTCCCGGTCGAGCAGTTGGCCCTCCTCTACCGGCGCACGCCGGCGGCACTGCGCGCCCTGCTGCACGAGGCGCGCGCCACCCTGTTCGCGGCGCGCCAGACGCGCATCAAGCCGGACCTCGACACCAAGGTGCTGACCGCATGGAACGGGTTGATGATCAGCGCCTTTGCCAGGGCCGCCGAGCTGTTCGACGACGCCGGCTACCGCCAGGTGGCGCTCGACGCCGTCGCCTTCGTCGAGCGCGAGCTGCAGCGCGGCGACCGCCTGCTGAGCACCTGGAAGGATGGCGCCGCCAAGCTCAACGCCTACCTGGACGACTACGTCTTCCTCGCCGCCGCGCGTCTCGACCTCTTCGAGGCCGTGCAGAATCGCCGCCATCTCGACGCCGCGGCCCGTTTGATGGCCGCCGCGGTGGCGCACTTCTGGGATGCCGCGGCCGGCGGCTTCTTCTTCACCAGCGACGACCACGAAGCGCTGATCGTGCGCAGCAAGCCCGCCTTCGACGGCTCGATCCCGTCGGGCAACTCGGTCGCCGCGCTCACCCTGCTGCGCCTCTACCACTACACCGGCGACGCCGATCACCTGACCCGCGCCGAGACGGTGCTGCGCCTGCTCGCCGAGCCGCTGCGCAGCCAGCCGTTCGGCCTCACCAACCTGCTCGCCGCGGTCGACTTCCACGCCGACGGGCCGCGCGAGATCGCCGTGGTCGGCGACCCGGCCTCACCGGCGACCGCCGCCCTGCTGGCGCGCCTGCGCCGCACCTACGTGCCGAATCGCACCCTGATGGTCCTCGACCCCGCCGACGCCACCCCGCGGCCGCCGCTGCTCGAGGGCAAGACCATGCTCGACGGACAGCCGACGGTCTACGTCTGCCACCGCATGACCTGCTCGCCGCCGGCGACGCGTTGGGAAGAGATCGAACCGCTGTTGCGCGGCTGAGCAGCTGAGCGGACCTAGCGGATCGCCGGGTCGCCGCTCCAGGCGGCTTCGGCGAGGCCGCCGGTCGGGTCCATCGCCGGCGTGCCGAACATGAGCCACACCGCCGCCAGAACGATCGACACCAACGCCACCCACTGCAGGTTGCGAAACGCCGTGCTCAACCCCGGGGACTCGAGCGGTGCGGGTACCTGACGTGGCGGCTTGGCAGCCCGGACCCGCGGCTCGCGCGGTGGGGGCGGAACGGGCGTCGGGGTGTGCCGGAGACTGGTCGGCTCGTGTCTCGGGGATCTCAGGTCCGCCATCGATCCGCATCCTTTGCTATGGGACGCCGGAGATTCCGGCTTTTTGTGCCGTCCTCGTCCTGACTGACTAGTACCGAGTCGAGCCTCCATATGGCAAGTTCTATGATCTTTACTGCCCGCACCGCTGTGCGAACGGCCTCTGACGGGAGGGCGCGGCTCCGGCCGAGCCGTCCCTCAATCGTCCCGGAGGCTCGGCGGGGGCCTCGCCCTCCCGTCAGATGGGGAGGCCATACTTGATTCGGCTCCCATAGATTTTCTTGACCGGGATCGACTCGAGATCAATCCCCTCCAGGCAGCGCACGTTCACCGCCCACCCATCGAATGGTTTTGCCCCTTCAGCAACTTCTGCAGGGGTTGGATCGCCGGGGCGCCGAAATGGAAGGATGCCGCAAGTGGGACAGAAGAAATCTTTTGCCGTCTTGCTTCCCCACTCGTACAGAACCAGATCCTCCCATGGCGTCAGCAACAAGAGATTTTCCTTCGGAACCCGGTGATTCAAGGCGCCGCGTCTACGGCAGATAGAGCGGTCACAGACGCGAACGTGATCGATCTCGGCTTCGATTTCGAAGCGCACCCTGCGGCAATGACAAGATCCCTGGTATTTACTCATGACACCTAACGCCAGAATTAAGCCGCGCCGCGAAGCGGCGGCGGCTTGAATGAATTGTTAGGCCTCACAGTCCGACTGTCTCTGTGCATGATCAAGACTCCGGATCAAAACCGATCTCGCGGACCTCTTGCGCACATCGACACGCCTGGGCCATCCGAGTTGCCCCGCGAGGGCCTCCTCGCGCGAGGAGACCTCGATGATCGAGAA
>JBOHWA010000581.1:0-3245 GCA_050735855.1 Binatia bacterium | reverse complement strand
GCCGAGGGACCGGCGCCCTCCAGGTGAGCGGGAGGAAGGTCGCGCGCACGGCGCCGGCCAGCGGCGCCGGCCAGGACTACGAGCCGAACTGGCGCACGACCGCGCGCAGCGCCTTGATCAGCTCCGGGCGGCTCTTCAGGTCCGGGTTGGCCGGCATCATCATGCTCTTGCCGACCGCCGGCCCGCCGCCTTCGATGATCTGTTCGATGTGCGCGTCGGTGACCGACGTCTGCCAGGCCGCGTCGGTCATGTCGCGCGGCTTCGGGTTGAGCGCGGCGGCGGCTGCGCCGTCGCCCTTGCCGCCCGGGCCGTGGCAGCTGATGCAGCGGCCGCGATAGATGTTCTCGGCTTCGGTCATCACGGCCGGCGGGATCGTGTCGGCCGCCACGGCGCGCTGCGCCAGCCCGCCGGCGAGGAGCACTGCCAGGGGCAACGGGGCGAGGCGGGTGTGCCAGCGCCGGGAGCTCAGTCTCGAATCGATCACGGGTGGGGTCCTTTCGCTGCGCGGCCGCCGGCCTCTCGGCGCGGCGGCCGCCGCGTGCACGCCTACTTCTTCGGCGCGGCGGTGACGGCGATGGCCAGCGCCTCGGTGTAGGTGATCTGCACCAGATCGCCGGGCGACACCTTGGCGAGCTTGGCCGCGTCGCGCACCTTGACGGTGTCCAACTCGCCGTCCGGCCCCTTCAGGGTGACGGTCATGTTCGCCTTGTCGATCGAATCGATCGTGGCGGTGACGGTGATGGCGCGCGCGCCAACGGCCCCCGGCCTGGCGCCTGGCTGGGCCCTGCCGGCCTCCGCCGCCACGGCGACGCCCGGCTGGGCGCTGCCCGGCGCGACGACGTCGTAGACCACCGATTCGTAGAACGAGGCGACGACCTCGTCGCCGACCTTGACCTGCGGCAGATTCTGCACGGCCTCGTCGACCTTCACCTTGATGATCTTGCCGTCGGGGCCCTTGAGCGAGACCTTGCGGGTCTTCTGATCGATCGACACGACGGTGGCTGTGACCGTCGCCGCGTTCTCGACCAGCGTGCCGCTGACGATCGGGGTTGCCGCCGCAGCGGGCGCCGCCGCCGTCTCGGTCGTCTTGTCGCCAAACATCGAGCATGCGCCGAGTGTCAGCGCACACGCCGTGCCCACGATGATCCTATTCCAAGTCTGCATGGTTCCTCCTCCGGTTTGGGTGGTTGGTGCATACGCCGCGGCAGCCCTCCCCACCACGGCGCATCGCTACAGCCTGCGTGTAGCGCGTCCGCGCCCCGGCGGGAAGCCGTCAGGCCTCTTGCCCGGTGCGCCGGACGCCGAGCTGGGTGATCAGCAGCGCCGCCCCGGTCATCGCCACCCCCTTGAGGAAGAACGAGGTCTGCATGGCGGCCATGCGCTCGTCGGGCGCGGTGACCATCATCACCCCATGCACGACGATGGTCACCGGCACGAGAAAGATCGCGATCAACCAGCCGCCCAGGCGCGGGTAGTAGTTGAAGAGGATGCACGCCGCGCCAACCAGCTCGACGACGCCCGAGATGATCACCCAGAACGGACGGAACGGGATCGCCTCGGGCATCAGCGCGACGTAGCCGTCGAGGCCGGTGAAGTGGGTGATGCCGGAGAGGAAGAAGATGAGGGTGAACATGATGCGGGCGGTGATGGCGATGGCGGGGTGGTACAGCGTGACGTCGGTGGCAGGGGCATTCATTCGGGACCTCCTGTCGGGTGTGGAGATTGAGCCATTGGATCAGGGCAAGGGCTAGGGCAAGGGCTGGCGCTTGGGTCGAGACTGAACCATCCGCGCTCGCCTCCCCTCTAGGCCGGGTGGGGAGGCGACGCATTGGTCATGCTCGACGCTAGCCCGAGCCCTTGCCCGAGCCCTTGCCCGAGCCCTCGCCCTGAATCAACTGACTCAGCCTCCAAAGGCGCGACACGCGCGCCACCGACGCGCATCCAACCGCGCATGAGCGAACGTCTCCCAACCCGTATCGTCGTCCTCGGCGGTGGGTTCGCCGGCGTCTACGCGGTCATGCAGCTCGAGCGGCTGCTCGGGCGGCGCCGCGACGTGCAGATCACATTGGTCAACCGGGACAACTTCTTCGTCTTCACGCCGATGTTGCACGAGGTGGCGGCGTCCGATCTCGACCTGACCCATATCGTCAACCCGATCCGCAAGCTGCTGCGCCGCGCGGCGTTCTTCCACGGCGAAGTGTTGGCGATCGATCTGGCGGCCATGGTGGTGACGGTGACGCACGGCGTCGAGGCCGACCACCCGCACCGCCTCGGGTACGATCACCTGGTGCTCGGCCTCGGCGCGGTGACCAACTTCTTCGGCACGCCGGGCCTGGCCGAGCGCGCCTTCACGATGAAGACGCTCGGAGACGCCATCGCCTTGCGCAACCGCATCATCGATTGCGTCGAGGAGGCCGATTTCGAGTGCTGTCCGGAGGTGCGCCGCCGCATGATGACCTTCGTCGTCGCGGGCGGGGGCTTCGCCGGGGTCGAGACCGTCGCCGCGGTGCACGACTTCCTGGTCGCGGCGCTGCCGCACTATCCGCATCTGACGCCGGACGACGTCCGCGTCGTCCTCGTCCACCCCGGCGAGGTCATCCTGCCCGAGTTGAGCGCCACGCTCGGCCGCTACGCCCAGCGCAAGCTGGCGCAGCGCGGCGTCGAGCTGCGCCTGCAGACCAAAGTGCGCGGCATGAGCGCCGACGGCGTCGCCCTGGCCGACGGCACGCTGATCCCCACCGCCAACCTGGTGTGGACGGCGGGCTCGTCGCCGAACCCGCTGCTCGAGCAGCTGCCGTGCGCGCGCCAGCGCGGCCGCGTGGTGGTCGACGAATGCCTGCAGGTGGCGGACTTCAACGGCGTCTGGGCGCTCGGCGATTGCGCCGTCGTCCCCGATGCGGTGGGGGGCGGCGTCTGCCCGCCGACCGCCCAGCACGCCAGCCGTCAGGGCCGTCTGGTGGCGCACAACATCGCCGCGGCGCTGCGCGGTCGGGCGCCGCGCCCGTTTCGCTTCCGGACGCTCGGCCAGCTCGCCTCGATCGGCCGCCGCAGCGGCGTCGCCAACATCATGGGCATCAACTTCTCCGGCTTCGTCGCCTGGTGGTTGTGGCGTACGATTTATCTGATGAAGCTGCCGCGCTTCGAGCGCAAAGTGCGCGTCGCCCTCGACTGGACGCTCGATCTGCTGTTCAGCAAGGATCTGGTGCAGTGCCCGACCGGTCGCGCGGCGGCCACTGCGGCCGGCG
>JBOHWA010000580.1:0-2175 GCA_050735855.1 Binatia bacterium | reverse complement strand
GCGGTGGCCAGTGCCTCGCTCTCGGGTTGGACGACCTCGGCCGTGCCGAGCGTGAAGAAGAACGTCGCGCCCTGCTCGGGGGCGGAGTCGGCCCAGATGCGGCCGCCGTGGCGGCGCACGACCCGTTGCGCGGTGGCGAGCCCGACGCCGGCGCCCTCGAACTCCTCCACCGTGTGCAGGCGTTGGAACGGACGGAAGAGCTTGTCGGCGTAGGCCAGATCGAAGCCGGCCCCGTCGTCGCGCACGAAGTAGACCGGCTCGCGGGTGGCACTGGCACTGGCGCCGAGCTCGATGTGTGCCGCCGCATGCTTGCTGGTGTACTTCCAGGCGTTGCCGAGCAGGTTCTCGAGCAGCACGCGCAGCAAGCGTGGATCGCCGCGCGCCACCAGGCCGGGCTGGATGACGAAGGTGGCCGCGCGCTGCGGCTGCAGGCGCTGCAGATCGGCGACGATGCTGCGCGCCAGCCCGCTGACATCGATCGGCTCGAAGTGCATCTCGCTGCGCGCCAGCCGTGAGAGCTGCAGCAGATCGTCGATCAACTGACCCATGCGGCCGGTGTTGACCCGCACGCGGCGCAGGTAGTCCTGGCCCTGCGCGTCGAGCACGCTCGCGTAGTCCTCGAGCAATGCCTGGCTGAAGGCATCGATGGCGCGCAGCGGGGCGCGCAGGTCATGCGAGACCGAGTAGGCGAAGGTCGAGAGCTCGTGATTGGCGCTGGTGAGCTCCGAGGTGCGCCGCGCCACCAGCCGCTCGAGATCCTCGAACGCCTGCTCGCGGGCGCGCCGCTGATCGCGCCGCGTGCGGTCGATCAGGTAGCCGTAGAAGGCCGCCGTGGTGAACAGGAACGGCAGCCGGATCAGCGACGGCGAATGCCACAGCGAGAGCATGGTCCCGTTGACCGACAGCACGTAGAGGTAGGCGGCGCAGACCACCACCGCGGTCAACGCGACGACCTGCAGGCTCTCGCCGACCGCGGCGAGCAGCAGAATGAAGAAGTAGAGATAGAAGAAGTCGGCTTCGAACTGGTGGCTGTAGAGCAGGGCGGCGGTGATCCACAACGTGTCGCCGATGATCACCGCGCCGCAGAAGGCGCGGCGCGCGATCAGGTCGGGGGGCAGCTGGGCGATGACGACGTTCGACGCGAGCGCGGCGACGATCAACAGCAGCACGCCGAGCGGCGGCAGCTCGAAGGAGCGTTCGACCAGCAGCAGGTAGGCCGTGGCGACGATCAGGGTGTAGCGCAGAATGAGAAACGGACGGGTGGTGTTCGAAGCGGGCGTCATGCCGTCTCCTTCCCCGTGGCGACAGTCTTCGGTCTCATTCGGAGATTCCGTCATCTCGTTGCCGCTCGATGCTGCCCATCGCGCGGCAGATGACTGGTTGATTCCCAAGCGGAGCAACGCACATGCCAGGCACGGTCGGTCGCGCCGGTTGGCGTCCGGCGTCGAAGCCTGTACCACCTGCGCCTGCATGGTGGACTCGTCGCCCGATGCGCCGCCGGGGCGCGGCCAGATGGTGCGCTGGCAGGGGTTCCCGCTGGCGCTCGATCGCGGCAGCGCGGCGGCGCCGAGCTTCGCGCCGCTCGGCTGCCGCGGCTTCTCCTACGTGTACTCGGCGGCGCCGACGTTCCGTCTGCCGTTTGCCCAGCGGGTCGACCTGCGCTTCGCGCTGCACCTGCCGAAGACCGTGCTGCACCCGCAGCCGGTCTTGCGCGCGCTGCGTCGCGATCGCTGTCGCCACGTCGTCAGCGCGCAGGGCCGTTGCGCCGGCTTCGGCCTCGGCGCCACGCGGCGCGAGGCGGCGGGGCTGGCCTGGTACATCTACGTGCTGCAGTCCGACCTGGCGTTGCTCGGCCGGCCGGCGGTGCGCGACTACCTGCGCGGCTGGCGCAAGGTGCTCATGGCGTGCGTGCTGAACGACGCCACGGCGCAGGCGGTGCGCACGGTCTACCTGGCGCCGGCCGCGGCGGTGTTCGAAGCGGCGCAGCTCAATCGCGGCTTTGCCCTGACCCGGATGCCGGATCTCTGGCGGCAGATCTACGACCGCACGGCGGAGGAGCTCGGCATGGCGCCGTGCGAGGTGGCCACGGCGGTCAACATCCAGACCACCCCGCACCGGCGGGCCCTGCCGTGCCGCACCTTCTACCGCCTGAACCTCGCGCCGCCGCTCCAGCCC
>JBOHWA010000579.1:0-6632 GCA_050735855.1 Binatia bacterium | reverse complement strand
GTCCAGGCGACTGGCGCTGTCGAATACACCTGGAGGGCGCCGGGCCCTCGGCGCCGGGCTCGCGACATCCGCAACGGCCGGGGCAACTCCCGTTGGCGTGGGAACCTGACGCCGTAGGGCGTATACTGCCGCCGTGCGGTGGGGTGTGGTGGTCATACTCGGGCTCGGGCTCCTGCTGCCAGGCTGCGGCTCGCGGCGGCCGACGCCGGTCGAACCGGTGGCCGGCGCGACACAGACCGGCATCGCCTCGTGGTACGGCCCGCGCTTCCACGGCCGGCAGACCGCCAGCGGCGAGATCTACAACCAGTACGACCTGACCGCCGCGCACCAGACGCTGCCGCACGGCACCCAGGTGCGGGTGATCAACCTGGCCAACGGCCGCGAGGTCCTGGTGCGCATCAACGACCGCGGCCCGTTCGTCGACGACCGCATCATCGACCTCTCCTACACCGCCGCACAGCACATCGAGATGATCGGCCCCGGCACCGCCCCGGTGCGCCTCGAGGTGCTCGGCGCACAGCGCCTGCCGGAGGTGCAGATGGCGCGCCCGCCAACGCGAGTGCCGGTGCCGGCGGTGGCGCACGCCGCAGCGGTCGAGCCGATCGTGCCCGTCGCCGCCCCAGCGCCGACCATCTACGCCGTGCAGATCGGCGCCTTCACCGACTACGCGCACGCCCGCCGCGTGCAGGAGAGCCTGGCGAGCAGCGGCACGCGCGCACACCTCGGGCTGGTCGAGGAGGGCGGCACGCGCTACTACCGGCTGCGCCTCGGGCCGTTCAGCCGCGAGCGCGCGGCGCAGGCGGCCCGGCAGGTGAGCCAACTCGGCTATCCGGCGCTGATCGTTGCCAGCGGGGTGAGCCGCTGATGCAGACGAGCGCGCAGACAACGACACAGCATAGCGGCCGGCTGGTCGCCGAAGCCCTCGCCGCGATGGTGGTCACGCTGCCACTGGCCATCGGCCTCGGCATGCCGACCCTGTGGTTCCTGGTGCCGTTCGCCATCATCACCTTCGCCCGGCGGCCGTACGAGGACTACGGGCTGACGCTGCGCAATCCAGGCTCGCTGCGCTTCCACGTGGTGACGTGCCTCGCCATCTTCGGCACCTACGCGTTGGCGCACTATGCCTTCGCCCGCCTGGTGCTCGACCAGCACTTCGTCCTCTCCCTGCCGCCGCAGTTTGTCGAGGTGGCCTTCGCCCAGCTCGTCGTCGTCGGCCTGTCGGAGGAGTTCTTCTTCCGCGGCTACCTGCAGACCCACCTCAACCGCTACTTCGGCCGGCCCTACCGGGTCCTCGGCGCCGAGTTGGGCTGGGGCCTGGTGGTGGCCGCCCTGCTCTTCGGCCTCTGCCACATCGTCACCGGCGACCTCACCCGGCTGCGCGTCGCCTTCTTCGGCCTCTTCGCCGGCTGGCTGCGCGAGCGCACCGGCACCATCGCCGTGCCGGCTGCCTACCACGGCTTCGCGAACATCCTCTACGAAGTGATGTTTCGCAGCCTTGTGTGACGGCCGCAGACGGCGGATGAGGCAGGGTGGCGGGCGCGGCAGCGCGCGACTCCGCAGCCCGCCAGGTGTCCGGCCCGCAGTGGTCCGGCCCGCAGGCCCGGCCCGCAGTGTCCCGCGTCGCGCGTGGAGACGCGTCAGCTTGTTGACGCAAACGACAGCGCATGGCGCCGACCGTCACGCTCCGGCCGCGGCGGGTGCGCCGCGGCGCATGCGGTGGTGTGGCGCCGCAACTGGCGTGCGGGTTGCTTCAACGTCGAGGTGATGGGGTCCTCAGATTCGCTCCGGGCCGGGAGCCGGGCCCCCCTACCCCTGAGATCCTCCGGAGGAACTGCATGGATATCACCGAGTTGCTGACCTTTGCCCACCGATCGGGGGCATCCGACGTCCACCTCACCTCGAGCGAGCCGCCGCGCGTACGCATCCACGGCGACATGAAGCGCCTCGAGCATCCGGCGCTGTCGGCCGACGAAGTGCACAACATGGTCTTCGACATCATGTCCGACGGTCTGCGACGGCAGTTCCAGGAGACCAACGACGTCGATTTCTCCTTCGAGCTCGGCGACATCGCCCGCTTCCGTGTCAACGTCTTCCGCGGCCGGCGCGGCGAGGGCGCGGTGTTCCGTACCATCCCGACCAAGGTGATGACGGTCGAGGATCTCGGCCTGCCGAACATCCTCAAGGAGATCTGCGACAAGGAGAAGGGCCTGGTGCTGGTCACCGGCCCGACCGGCTCCGGTAAGTCGACCACGCTGGCGGCGATGATCGATTACATCAACGAGGGCTTCGAGGGGCACATCCTGACCATCGAGGATCCGATCGAGTTCGTGCACCACTCGAAGAAGTGCCTGGTCAACCAGCGCGAGGTCGGCACCCACACCATGTCGTTCACCAACGCCTTGCGCGGCGCCCTGCGCGAGGACCCCGACGTCATCCTGGTCGGCGAAATGCGCGACCTGGAAACCATCTCGCTGGCGCTCACCGCGGCGGAGACCGGCCACCTGGTCTTCGGTACGCTGCACACCTCGAGCGCGCCGAAGACGGTCGATCGTATCATCGACGTCTTCCCGGCCGCCCAGCAGGAACAGATCCGCATCATGTTCTCCGAGTCGATCCAGGCGGTCATCACCCAGACGCTGCTCAAGAAGCGCGCCGGGGGCCGCATCGCGGCGCTCGAGATCCTCATCGGCACGCCGGCGGTGCGCAACCTGATCCGCGAGGGCAAGATCCATCAGATCCCGTCCGCCATGCAGACCGGCCAGAAGGTCGGCATGCAGACGCTCGACATGTCGCTGATCGACCTGGTGCGGCGCAATATGATCACCGCCGAGGAAGCGCAGTCGCGGACGCTGACCCCCAACCTGTTCGCCAGCGCCGCCACCGAGGCGCCGAAGACGCCGCCGCCCTCCTCGGCGCGGCTCACCAGCATGCGGTCCTGAGGCACGCATGGCGGCCGATGTTCGCGTCCTGCTGAAGGAGATGGTCGACCGCGGCGGGTCGGACCTCTACGTCACCGTCGACAGCCCGGCGGTCATCCGCGTCGAGGGCGTCAACCAGATCGTCGACGGCGAGGCGCTGACGCCGACCGAGGTCGAGGCGCTGGCGAACTCGCTGATGACCGAACGCCAGCGCGCCGCATTCGAGGAAGCGCTGGAGATGAACCTCGGCATCAGCTCGAGCAAGCTCGGGCGCTTCCGCGTCAACATCTTCCGCCAGCGCGGCGCCGTCGGCGTCGTCGTGCGTACGATCAAGACCACGATCCCGACCATCGCCGAGCTCGGGCTGCCCGATATCCTGAAGGACATCGTCAACACCAAGCGCGGCCTGGTGCTGGTCACCGGCGCCACCGGCTCGGGCAAGTCGACCACCCTGGCGGCGATGATCGATCACCGCAACGTCACCACCGCGGGCCACATCATCACGGTCGAGGATCCGATCGAGTTCATGCACCCGCACAAGCAATGCCTGATCACCCAGCGCGAGATCGGCTTCGACACGCACACCTACGAGGCGGCGCTGAAGAACACCCTGCGCCAGGCGCCCGACGTGATCCTCATCGGCGAGGTGCGCGACCGCGAGACCATGGAAGCCGCGATCACCTTCGCTGACACCGGCCACCTGTGCCTGGCGACGCTGCACTCGAACAACGCCAACCAGGCGATCGAGCGCATCATGAACTTCTTCGCCGTCGAACGGCACGCCGAGATCTTCCTGCAGCTCTCGCTCAACCTGCGTGCCATCGTTTCGCAGCGGTTGGTGCCCGGCATCGACGGCAAGCGCGTCGCCGCGCTCGAGATCCTCATCGACACGCCGTACGTGCGCGACCTGATCAAGAAGGGCGAGGTCGACACGATCAAGGAAGCGATGGAGCGCAGCACCCAGGAGGGCGGCCAGACCTTCGACCAGGCGCTGTTCCAACTCTACAGCGACGGGCACATCGACGAGGAACAAGCGCTCGCCAACGCCGACAGCGCCAACAACCTGCGCATCCAGATGAAGAACCTCAACCTGCGCCAGGCCGACCGCAAGACGATCGATGAGACCGGCGGTCTGCGCATTCAGGGCATCGCGCAGGACCAGATGTTCCGCAGCCGGCATTGAGGGGAACGCGTGGCGTCTGGCGTCAGGCCTTGCCAGTCTCGCCGGTCAGCCACGCCAGGTACGCCGCTGATCCCATCTCGATCGGCAGCGCGATGATCTCCGGCGTGTCGTAGGGGTGCACGGCCTGCACGCGGGCCTCGAGCGCCGGGTAGCGGTCGCGCGTCGTCTTGGCGATCAGCAGGATCTCGTCGTCGCGGGTGATCGCGCCCTGCCAGCGATAGATCGATCGCACCGGGCCGAGCAGATTGACGCAGGCGGCCAACTGCTCGCCGACCAGCGTCTCGGCGATCATCTCGCCCACCTCGCGCGACGGGGCGGTGATCAGGACGACCAGCGCGTCGCTCATTCCGCCACCGCCTCGGCCGGCACCTGCAGGCCGACCAGGGTGCGATAGTCGATCGGCACGTCGCTGCGCCCCGGCGGGGCGGGGCGGCGGCGCGCCCGCCAGCGGTGCCAGCGCGCCGTCAGCGTCGGCGTCAGTGGCGCAAACAGGCCCGCGGCGCGCAGGGCGTCGCGCAGCCCCTCGCCGCTCGCCGCGCTGAGATGGCCGCGGCGCTCGATATCGGCGAGCGAGTTGGCCAGGCGCTGCGGGCTGTAGGCGGAGTCCTCGATCAGCGAGCGCGCCACCTGCACCACGCCCGACGCGTTGAGCACGTCGTCCTGATACAGACACGCCGCCGTCTGAAAATAGTTGAAAGCCGGCACCAGGCGCGCGCCGAAGACGCGCAGCTGCGCCGGCGGCGTGCGCCGCTCGAGGTTGATGAAGATGCGCGCCACCGCCTCCGCCTGCGGCACCGCCGCGGCGAGGGCGCAGGCTTCGTCGATCAACGGCTTGTCGACCCGCGCCGCGCGCAGCAGCGCCGCCAGCTCGCTCACCGCGATGCGGCCGGCGACGATGTCGCCGTAGAGCGAGTAGATCAGCGGGTCCGACTCCCAGTCGTCGCCGAACAGGTACTCGCGCGCCGCCGCCGGCTCGGCGCTCCGTGCCTTGAGCAACTCGGTGAGCTTGTAGCCGACCTGCTCGCGCAGGTGGCGGAACTTGCCGCGCATCAGGCGGTGCAACTGGTCCTTGAACACGATGCCGTCGTGCACGATGCCGTCGAGCTCGAGCTTGCGCTTGATGGCGCGGCCGATCTGCGGCGGGCTGGCGGAGAGAAAGTAGACGCGCACGGTGCGGCCGCGCCCGAGGGCGGTCTCGCGCAGGCCGCGGATCAGCGCCCCGACGCCGGGCGCCGCGACCTTGTCCTCGGCCTTCTCGAACGGGATGCGCACCATCTCGCGCAGCGTCTCGAACTCGCTCTTGAGATAGGTCTTGTCGAGATCCCAGCGGAACACCAGGCGCGCCGCCGGCGGGCTCGGCGGACGGGCGCGCCGCCGCACCGCCATCACGGCCGCCCCGCCGGGGCCAGCGCGGTGCGCAGCGCCGGGATGAGCCCGTCGCGCGCCGCCTTGGCCGCGACCTTCACGGCGTTGGCGATCGACTGCGCGTCGGCGCGCCCGTGCGCCTTGATGCACACCTGATCGAAGCCGAGGATCGGCGCGCCGCCGTACGAGGCGTAGTCGGCCAGCGCGCGCAGCCGGTCGGTGCCGGTGGCCATGATCGCCATGCCGGCGCGCCACCGCCAGTTGCGCTGCGCCGCCGCGGTGCTGGTCAGGTCGACGGCCATGTTGGCCACCGACTCGAGCAGCTTGATGACGATGTTGCCCACCAACCCCTCGCAGACGACGACGTCGGCCCGGCCGCCGCTCAGCTGATGGCCCTCGATGTTGCCGACGAAGTTCACACCCACGAGCGCCTCCAGCCGCCGGTGCGTCGCGGTCAGGACGTCGTCGCCCTGCTCCGCCGTGCGGCCCATATTGAGCAGGGCGACGCGCGGCGCGGCGACCTTCGAGATGACGCGCGCATAGGTGCTGCCCATGACGGCGAACTGCACCAGCTCCTCGGCGCTGCAGCGCACCGTCGCGCCGCAATCGAGCGCCAGGGCGAGCGGGTCCTGTTCGGGCTGCTCCACCTGGCGCGGGTAGACGCGCGCGATCGCCGCGTTGTGCACGCCGGGCAGCAGCGCGAACTCGCGCTGTGCGGCGGCCAGGGCCGCGGCCGGGTTACCGGCGCTGACCACCGCGGCGCAGCGCCCGCGCTGCACCTGGCGCATCGCCACCAGCAGCGAAGCGTCGCGCTTGCGCTGCACGGCGACGCGCGGATCCTCGTCGCGCTCGATCACCTCGCCGGCGTGGACGATGTCGATGTGCTCCGGGTTGTAGGCCACCCCCTCGAGCAGGCGCTGGATGCGGGTCGCATCGCCGACCAGCACGCACTGGATGTCGGTGTGCAGCGAGACCTCCGCCACCCCCCGCACCAGTGCCTCCGGTGCCTGCTGGCCGCCCATCGCATCCACCGCAATCGCCGGCATACGCGGCGAACATATGGACCAATCGTTTTACCGTTCAAGGGGGGCGGCGGCCGAGCAGCCGCTGGCGCCAGGCGCGCAGCACCGCCCGCCGCCGCTCGGCGCGCAGGCGGCGCCCCAGCT
>JBOHWA010000578.1:0-3048 GCA_050735855.1 Binatia bacterium | reverse complement strand
CCGCGAGGCCGCCGAGCGGCAGCAGGCGCGCGCCGGCGATGTGGCCGAGCGGGCCGCTGAACTCGGCCGGCTCGCGCACGTCGAGGATCAGCACCTCGCCGGCGTGCTCCTCGAGCCAGTCGGGCTGCATCTCCCACAGCCCGGCGAAGGTGAAGGTCAGCGGCGCCCACTCCGGTTGGTCGCTGATCTCGCGCTCCGGGCGGCCGCAGCGCAGGTTGGCCGGCACGGCGACGTCGAGCAGCTTGGGGTGGGCGAGGCCGAGGTTCTGCATGTAGCCGACGAAGTCCTCCTCGACGATCGGGCCGGCGAGACGCGGGTTGAACGCCTTCTCCTCGGCGACGCTGGTCGCCGTCAGCCCGCGGTAGTCGTGCGCCGGGTACAGCGTGCAGGCGTCGGGCAGCGAGAAGATCTGTTCGTGCACCGAGCGGAAGAGCGCCGGCGCGTCGCCCTGCTGGAAGTCGGTGCGGCCACAGCCGCGGATCAGCAGGGCGTCGCCGGTGAACGCCATGCCGTGATCATCGAGCACGTAGGTCAGGCAGCCGCTGGTGTGGCCGGGGGTGGCGCGCACCGTCAGCCCATGCGCGCCGAAGGCGAGCCGATCGCCGTGCGCGAGCAGGCGGCTCGCCCCCACGGTGCCGGCGCACCCGGCCACGGCGATGCCGCTGCCGCAGTGCTGCTTGAGCAGCCAGGCGCCGGTGACGTGGTCGGCGTGCACGTGCGTCTCCAGCGTCCAGTGCAGGCGCAGGCCGAGCTCGCGCACCAGCGCCGCGTCGCGCTGCACCTGCTCGAGCACCGGGTCGATGAGCACCGCATCGCGGCTGGCCGCATCGGCGAGCAGGTACGTGTAGGTCGACGACTGCGCATCGAACAGCTGGCGGAAGATGAGCATGGACGCTCTCTAGCGAACCGATGGGCCGGGAGGAAACGTTCCTCTGCGACTGGCGCGAGCTGCTATTGGGGACCGCATGGGCAGCGGCGCGCCGCAGGGCGAACGGCGGTGATCCCGGCACTGGTGTTGACCGTCGCCGTCGGCGTCGTCCTCGGGACGATGGGCAGCGGCGGCTCGATCGTCATGGTGCCGGTGCTGGTCTACGTGGCCGGGCTGACGCCGGGCGATGCGGTCGTGGTCTCGCTCGCCGTCGTCGGCAGCACCAGCCTGCTCGGTGCCTGGCTGCGGCTGCGCGCCGGCCAGTTCCACTGGCGGGCGGTCAAGTTCCTCTCGCTGACCGGCATGGCCGGCGCGCTGCTGGGGGCGCGCGGCACGCCTCTGGTCGACCCGCAGCTCCTCATGCTGCTGTTCGCGGCGCTGATGCTGGCGGTCGGCATCAGCATGCTGCGCGCCCGGGACAGCGCCGATCGGGTGCCGCGCTGCCGGCCGCTGCTGTGCATGACGATCGGCGCCGTCATCGGCGTGCTCACCGGGTTCCTCGGCGTCGGCGGCGGGTTCATGATCGTGCCGGCGCTGGTCTTTCTCGCCGGCATCGACACCGCGTCGGCGATCGGCGCCTCGCTGGCGATCATCGCCCTCAACTCGTTCGGCGGCCTGCTCGGCCATCTCGATGCCGTCGCAGGGCTGTGGCGCGACGCCCTGCTCTACCTGCTCGCCGCCGTCGGCGGCATGCTGGCCGGGGCGCGCCTCGGCACCACCCTGCCCGAGCGCACGCTGCAGAAGGGGTTTGGCGCCCTGGTGCTCGCCGTCGGCGGCGCGATCGCCGTCACGACGCTGTGGGCGCTCGCCTGAGCGACACCCCCGCTTGGCTGGCGCGCCAGATTCGCTAGGCTGCGCGACCATGAAGCGAGACATCTTTTCGTCCGAGCACGACCAGTTCCGCGCCCAGTTCCGCCGCTTCGCCGAGAAGGAGGTCGCGCCGAAGATCGCGCAGTGGAACGAGCGCGGCATGAGCGATCGTGCCACCTGGAAGCGGCTCGGCGACGAGGGCTTCCTCGGCGCCAACCAGCCGGTGGAGTACGGCGGCGCGGGCGGCGATTTCCTCTACGACGCGATCATCATGGAGGAGCTCAGCGACCTGCGCGCGCACGCCATCATGGTCTCGCTGCACTCCGACATCGTCATGCCCTACCTGGTCGCCTACGGCAGCGCCGAACAGAAACAGCGCTATCTGCCCGGCGCCATCGCCGGCGACATCCTGCTCGGCATCGCCATGACCGAGCCCGGCACCGGCTCGGATCTCGCCAACGTGCAGACGCGCGCCATGCGCGACGGCGACCACTACGTGCTGAACGGCGCCAAGACGTTCATCTCGAACGGCCAGATCGGCGATCTGTTCGTCGTCGTCTGCAAGACCGACCCCGCCGCCACGCCGCCGCACAAGGGCGTCAGCCTGCTCCTGGTCGAGGCCGGCACCCCCGGTTTCGTCAAGGGCCGCAAGCTCGACAAGCTCGGCCTGCGCGGCCAGGACACCAGCGAGCTGTCGTTCGAGGACTGCCGCGTGCCGGTGTCGAACCTGCTCGGCCGCCCCGGCGAGGGCTTCCGCATGCTGATGGAGAAGCTGCAGCAGGAGCGCCTGACCATCGCCGTCGCGTCGATCGTCTCCTGCCGCCGCGCCCTCGCCGACACCATCGAGTACACCAAGCAGCGCCGCGCCTTCGGCCAGTCGATCGCGTCGTTCCAGAACACCCAGTTCAAGCTGGTCGAGTTCGCCACCGAGGTCGAGATCGGCCAGGCCTTCGTCGACAAGCTGCTCGCCGCCCACGTGCGCGGCGAGGAGATCGTCTCCGAGGTCAGCATGGCCAAGTGGTGGACCACCGATCTGCAGAAGCGTCTGACCAGCGAGTGCGTCCAGCTGCACGGCGGCTACGGCTTCATGATGGAGTACCCGATCGCCGTCGACTACGCCGACGCCGCGGTCCAGTCGATCTATGCCGGCACCAACGAGATCATGAAGGTGATCATCGCCAAGCGCATGGGCCTGGCGTAGCCGGTCAGCTACCTCACTGCCAGCGAGATCCCCGCCTGGTGGAGGGCGCCGGTCCCTCGGCGCCGTGCTCGCCGCGCGCACCGCGGTTGGGTTCAGCACGGCGCCGAGG
>JBOHWA010000577.1:0-3770 GCA_050735855.1 Binatia bacterium | reverse complement strand
CCTGCGCGGCGGCCGGATCGAGGGCGCGGCGCAGGACCTTGCCGTTGCGCGTGCGCGGCAGCTCGGCGACGACGTGGACGATGCGCGGTGCCTTGTACGCGGCGAGGTGCTGGCGGGCGTAGGCGATGACGTCGTCGGGTGCCAGCGCGGTGCCGGGCAGCGGGACGACGTAGGCGGCGACGACGGTCTTGCCCGCCTCGACATCCTCGCCAATGGCGGCGCAGTCGCCCACCGCCGGGTGATCCTTGAGCACGCGCTCGATCTCGTGCGGCGAGACGCGATAGCCGAAGGTGTTGATCAGGTCGTCCTTGCGGCCGAGGAACCAGAGATAGCCGTCGGCGTCGGCGCGCGCGTAGTCGCCGGTCAGGAACCAGTCGCCGCGGAACGCGGCGGCGGTCTCCTCGGGTCGGTTCCAGTAGCGCAGCAGCAGGGCGGGATCGCCGCGCGGGATGGCGAGCATGCCTTCGTCGCCCGGCGCCACCGGCTGCAGCGTGTCCGGATCGAGCAGCGCCACCGCGTGGCCCGGCTGCGGAAAGCCCGCCGAGCCGGGGCGGATGGCGACGCCGCGCGGCTGCGAGATGTAGTACGAGCACTCGCTCATGCCGAGGCCCTCGTAGATCGGCTGGCCGAAGCGCGCCTGCCAGGCGGCCAGCACCTCGCCGGAGAGCGGCTCGCCGGCGCACATGCAGTGGCGCAGGGTTGGCACGTCGCCGGCGCCGGCGCCGGTCTTCTGGATGATCTGCCGGTAGATGGTCGGCACCGCGACGAAGATCGTCGCTTCATACTGCGCGACGAGGCGCGGCCAGGTGCTGGCGTCGCTCGCTCCTTCGTGCACGATGGTCGTGCAGCCGCGCGACAACGGGTCCATCAGGCCGGTGCCGAGGACGTAGGTCCAGTTGTACTTGCCGGCGTGCAGCACGCGGTCGCCGCCGGGTTGGAAGGCGAACCAGTAGCGCTGCGCCGGGCCGCGCCCGAGCAGGGTGCGGTGGGCGTGCAGCACGCCCTTCGGATAGCCGGTGGTGCCCGAGGTGTAGACCAGGTAGGCGGGATCCTCGGCGCGCGTCGGATGCGGCGGCCCCCAGGTCTCGATGGCG
Source organism: Binatia bacterium (assembly GCA_050735855.1). GTDB lineage: Bacteria > Desulfobacterota > Binatia > HRBIN30 > CADEER01 > JBOHWA01. The sequence continues at coordinate 2,676 of JBOHWA010000577.1, read as the reverse complement.
GCGAGGGCAGGGGAGAGCTCGACCAGTTGCAGGCGGCGCGGCGGTTCGCAGGAGCCGGCGTCGACCAGCACGACGTGGCTGAGCGCGTCGATGCCCTCGAGCGTCGCGTGCAGCGCGTTCCAGGTGGCGCGGTCGGTGACCAGGGCCCGGGCGCCGGAGTCGCGGGCGAGGAACAGGACCTCGTCGCCGGTGAGCAGGATCGAGGTCGGCACCGGCACGGCGCCGCGCTTCATCGCGCCGAGAAAGACGATCGAGTACTCGAGGCAGTTGGGCAGGCGGATGAGCACGCGCTCGCCGTCGGCGATGCCGAGCGAGCGCAGCAGCTCGGCGAAGCGGCTGGTCTGGGCGGCCAGCGCGCCGAAGCTGATCGAGCGCTGTGCGGCGCCGTCGGTGGCGAACGGATCGCCGTCGCAGACCACTGCCGTGCGCGGCTCGATCGGTGTGCCGAGGTGGGCGTCGGTGCAGGCGGCGCCGGCGTTGATCCGCGCCGGGATGTCCCAGTGCCAGGGCGGGAAGTCGGGCATCGGACGCGTCGCTCAGGCGCGGCCGCGCTGGCGCCGGGCAGGCGCCGCATCGTTGTCGCCGCTGTCGTCGAGTACGGCGAGCAGGCGGCGGGCGCCCTCGGTCGGGGTGAGACGGGCGCTCTGCACCGCCGCTTCGATCTCGGGCAGCAGGGCGGCGACGTCGGGGCGGGCGAGGAAGTGGCGCTTGATGCCGTCGTCGACCATCGCCCAGAGCCAGTCCTGCTGCTGCTCGCGGCGCTTGGCCTCGATCTCGCCCGAGGCGGTGAGGGCGCTGCGGTGCTGCTCGATCGCGGCCCAGACGGCGTCCATGCGCGTGCCTTCGAGGGCGCTGACGGTGAGCACCGGCGGGTTCCAGTGCGGACTGCGCGGACGGAAGAGGCGCAGGGCGCCGAGGTACTCGGCGGCGGCGCGCTCGGCGCGCGCGACGTTGTCGCCGTCGGCCTTGTTGATCGCCAGCCCGTCGGCCAGCTCGAGGATGCCCTTCTTCATGCCCTGCAGCTCGTCGCCGGCGCCGGCCAGCATGAGGACGAGGAAGAAGTCGACCATCGAGGCGACGGCGTACTCCGATTGGCCGACCCCGACGGTCTCGACCAGCACCACGTCGTAGCCGGCCGCCTCGCAGACCAGCATGGCCTCGCGCGTGCGCCGCGCCACGCCGCCGAGCGAGCCGGCCGCCGGGCTCGGCCGGATGAAGGCCTCGGGTGCGACCGAGAGCTGCTGCATGCGCGTCTTGTCGCCCAGGATGCTGCCGCCGGAGCGGGCGCTGGACGGGTCGACGGCGAGCACCGCGACGCGCTTGCCGAGCCCGACCAGGTAGAGGCCGAAGGCCTCAATGAACGTGCTCTTGCCGACCCCCGGCACGCCGCTGATGCCGACGCGCGGCACGCGGCCGGTCGCCGGCAGCAAGTGTTCGAGCAGGCGTTGGGCGGCGGCCTGGTGGTCGGGGCGCGTGCTCTCGACCAGCGTGATCGCCTTGGCCAGGGCGCGGCGATTGCCGGCGCGCACGCCGGCGGCCAGCGTCTCGACCGCCGCCGGCGCCGTGGGTGTGGGGGACGACTTCATCGCGCCCTCCCGCCGTAGCTCACGCGTTGATCGCTGCGTCGGCGGTGCTGCCCGAGGCCTCGTTGATCAGCGCCAGGACGCGCCGCGCCGCCTTGGGAATCTGCGTGCCGGGGCCGAAGACGGCCTTGACGCCCGCCTGCTCGAGGAAGGGATAGTCGCGCGCGGGAATGACGCCGCCGACGGTGACGACGATGTCGTTGGCGCCGAGCTTCTCGAGCTCCGTGATGAGCTGCGGCACCAGCGGCTTGTGGCCGCCCGACTGGGTCGAGACGCCGACGACGTGCACGTCGTTCTCCACCGCCTGGCGCGCCACTTCCTCCGGTGTCTGGAAGAGGGTGCCGACGTCGACGTCAAAGCCCAGATCCGCGAACGCCGTCGCGATCACCTTGGCGCCGCGGTCGTGGCCGTCCTGGCCGACCTTGGCGACCAGCATGCGCGGCCGGCGGCCGTGCGCGGCGGCGAACTGCTCGACCTGGCCGCGCAGCTCGGCCCAGTCGCCGTCCTCCTCGAACTGGCTGCCGTAGACGCCGGAAATGGCGCGCACCTCGGCGTGATAGCGGCCCCAGACTTTCTCCAGCGCGTCCGAGATCTCGCCGACGGTGGCGCGGGCGCGCGCCGCCTCGACCGCCAATGCCAGGAGATTGCCCTGGCCGCTCTCGGCGCACTTGGTCAGCGCCTCGAGCGTCGCCGTGGTTTTGCCGGCGTCACGCTTGGCTTTGATCGTCTTCAGACGGGCGATCTGCGACTCACGCACGGCGCGGTTGTCGATCTCGCGCACGTCGATCTCGGGCTCCTCGTCGAGGCGGAACTTGTTGACCCCGACGATGATGTCCTCGCCGCGGTCGACGCGCGCCTGGCGCCGCGCCGCCGTCTCCTCGATGCGCAGCTTCGGCATGCCGGCCTCGATGGCGCGCGTCATGCCGCCCAGCTTCTCGACCTCGTCGATGATGCCCATCGCCTTGGCGGCCAGCGCGTGGGTGAGCGACTCCATGAAGTAGGAGCCGGCCCACGGGTCGACGACCTTGGGGATGCCGGTCTCCAGCTGCAGGATGAGCTGCGTGTTGCGCGCGATGCGCGCCGAGGCATCGGT
>JBOHWA010000576.1:0-3361 GCA_050735855.1 Binatia bacterium | reverse complement strand
GCGCGCGTCGGGTGGCGCGGCGGGCGTCGCCGGCGCGCCGGGCAAGCCGAGCGACGCCGCATGCGGCAGCGGGTATGCGACGGTGCCGTCCGCCTCGAGGCCCAACCGCGCCGCCGGGGAGACACCGAAGGTCGCGTCGCGGCCGGCGATGACCCCATCGAGATCCCCGTCGCGCACCGACAGCCAGGCGCGCGAGCCGGGCTCGCCGCGCACGCGGCCGCGGTACAGCGGCGGATCGTCGCCGGCGACGGCGCGCAGCAGGAGGTCGAATTGCCGTCCGAAGGTGGTGAAGCGGACGCGCAGAGCGCGCGGCGCCGGGCGGCGCTGCCCGAGTGGGTCGATCGAGATACCGGTCACCGGCGCGAGGCCGGGCGGCGGCGCAGCGGGCGCGGGCGCGCCGAGCAGCAGCGCGCTGGCGAGCAGCAGGGAAGCGATGAAACCGGAGCGCCGGCGCGATTGATCTGTCGTCATGGTCGTCGAGCCTGCCGCAGCGGCGCCATCAACCTCTCCCGCTGGGCGCGAAAATCAAGATGCGGTCACGATCCGGTCATGAAGAACACGCCGTCTGGATCGTTGCCGCTCGACGAGTAGGCGATGAAAGGTGGGTTCAGTACCTGCACGTACGCGGCGCCGGTCTGCGCCGTGGCTGGAACGGTGAACGTCATCCGCGTGCTGCTGATCACGGTCAGGGGCACCTTCGGTCCGGCCCCGCCGAAGCCGCCGATGTTGCTCTGATTGTTGAACAGGTTGATCACCGACAGGGTCGAGAAGCCGCTGCCGGTGACCGTCACCGTGTTGCCCGACTGCACGATGTCGGTGATGGTGACGAGGGCGCCGAGGGGCACCGACACGGCGTTCGACAGCACGTTGCCCGTGTAGGGGTTGTTGACCACCTGGAACGAGCCCGGACCGGTCGGCGCGTTGGCGGGCACCAGCACCTGGAACTGCGTCGACGTCCAGCCGCTGACCGGCGCCAGCGGGCCGAGGTTGCCGTTGGCCGAGAACAGGTTGACCAGCGGCTGGTTGAATCCGGTCCCGGTGATGGTGACCAGCGAGCCCGGCACGACCACGGTTTCCACCGTCGCCAGTGGGACGCTCGCATCGGCCGGCCGCAGGCCGACGTTGTTGATCTTCGCAATGGTGGGGATGTTGAAGGCCGGGCTGCCGGCCAGCAGCGCGCCCTGCACGTTGGATTCGATGTAGTTCTGGTCGGTATTGACCACCATGACCGCGGCGAAGCCGGCGCCGAGCGGAATGCTGGGGTTGAGGGTCCAGAAGGTGATCGCGTTGGGCGTGAACAGATCCGGCGTGTACGGCCCGTAGCCGACGGTGCCCGACGCGGTGGCGACGAACAGCTTGAGCACCGAGCCCGGGCTGAGGCCGGTGCCGGTGATGGTCAACGGCGCGCCGACGACGATCGGCGACAGCAGCGGGTTGATGGTGACGCTCGGCACCGGCGGCGGATCGCTCGACAGCACGGTGGGCAGACACATGGCCCCCGACAGCTGGTTGCCGATCAGATTCTTGCTGCAGGGCGAGAAGCGCTGGTCGAGCCCCGGCGACAGCACCGGGTTCATGATGAACTGGTCGGACTCGTTGACGCAGGCGGAGCCCGTCTGGTGATCATGCGGGGCGCCGAAGTTGTGTCCCATCTCGTGCGCCACCAGCAGCAGCATCGAGCTCAGCGCGCTGGAGAAGTCCTGCGACACCCCGGCGCCGAAGCTCGAGTTGCAGAGCGTGCCGATGAAGGCGATGCCGATGGTGTAGCCGTTCAGATCGCGGCCGGTGAACAGGTGGGCGAGGTCGGCCCCGTAGAGCATCTGGCCCGGCGTGTTGTCGTTGGCGTTGCGGAACGCGCCGAACTCGTAGAGCAGCGCCGACGGATCCAGCGTCGCGCTGAAGGGATCCGACGGGCTCTGGTAGATGATGATACTGAGCACGCGCAGCTGGACGCCGAGCTCCGACTGGTAGACGCCGTCGACGGCGTTGAGCACCTCGGCCATGCGCACGGCCGACTGGGCGCCGTATTTGGTGAAATACTCGTAGTCGCCGACCAGGCCGATCTCGGCGTCGCGCACCATGGCGCCGGCGGACGCGGCCGCGACGGCTTCGGCCAGCACCGGGCTGGACAGGCCGCGGCGGGCTCGGGCCTTGGCGCGTGCCTTGGCCGAACGGCTGGTCCGCGCCGTCACCGGCGTCCGCGACGACGCCGCGCAGCTGTCGGGATGCCATTCGGAATCGGTGTCGGAGAGGCGGTAGGCGAGCGTCTCGCCGGCCGCCTCGGCGCCGAAGAAGCGCTCGGCCGGCTGCAGGAAGTACACTTCGTGGGCGGTCCTGATGATGCCGGAGACGCCGCTGCCTTCCATGGTGATGCGCACCCAGGAATCGGCCTCGCCGTCGACCCGGCCGCGGAAGAACTCGCCGCTGTCGGCCGGCTCCTCGACCTTGCCGCCGTCGTCGACCCAGGTCACCGTGGCGCCCTGGGCGAAGATGTCGCTCGGCTCGAGCATCAGATCGAACTGGCGGCCGAGCGTGTAGAACGAAAGCTGCGTCGCGCCATCGGCCGGCGGGGCACCGTTGGTCTGCCCGTTGCCCGAGGACATCATGGCGACCGATTCGTAGTAGTGGACGCTGTCGGGGACGCCGCTACCCTCCGGCTGCGACGGCCGCGCCGCCGCCGCGCTCGCCCAGGCGAGCACCGTGAGAAGAGTCAGTAGCCGTGTCCCGATGCGCGTCATCTGCTGGGTGCCTCGCTATGCGTTTCTTCCCTGCCGCCGCGCCGCAGCGCGATCGCCGGAGTCGGATGGGTGCGTGTTGCTGCATAGCGAAGCCAATGCCGTGCCAAGGCGAGGCCGGAGCATTCGGTTGCCGCACCAGCCGGGGAGCGCAGATATGGACGGCCGGCGCCGCGTCAAGCGGATATTTGGATAACAGCGAACGACCGGAAAGTGTCGCTGCGCCCTACCATACGGCCTGCGAATCTCCACAACATTCCTCCCACCAGCCCCATCGCGGACCCGCCGACGCCGCCCCTCCGCGTCGTGCGCACCCGTCAACCGCTCCTCGGAGCCTTCACCGGGAGGGGTGTCGGAAGGCGCGCTTTTCTGGCACACCACCCAGCCATGCACATGACCGGCGAGGCGCGTCAGACCCTGCGCGGAGCGACCGCCATCGCCCTCATAGTCGGCAACCTCTTCCTGCACAAGCCGATTTCGGACCTTTGCGACGCATTGTTCGCGCGCATCGGGCGCGTCCCCTACGAGTGGGTGACGCTGATCGGCATCAGCGCCCTGTCGCTCGCCGGCGCCGCCCTGCTGTTGCGCGGCGGCGCGCCGGCGCTGCGCAGCGGGCGGTCGGTGGC
>JBOHWA010000575.1:0-7860 GCA_050735855.1 Binatia bacterium | reverse complement strand
CCGCAACGCGGCCCTGCACATGACCAGGCACATTGCCATGTGTCAGTCAGTGCCGGCCGCACAAGATTGGTACAACGCGTGCACTGAAGCATCACCTCGATGGGTGCACTTCGATTCGAAACTGGGGGCAGGGCGTCGATCGGCAATCAGCGCGGCATGGCGCTGGTCGGCGTGTTGGTGTTGTCGGCGCTGCTGATGGCGCTGGCGGTCAGCCTGGCGCTGGCGGTGAAATCGGACACGGAGCTGCGCGGCGCGTTCGCCAGCGGCGTGACCGGGTTCTACGCGGCCGAGTCCGGCCTCAACGTCGGCATGGGCGAGTACCGCAACATCTTCCTCGAGTACAACGTGCCGAACGGCAGCGACTTCACCCCGCGCACCATCGACGTCGGCGATCGCGAGGTGACCTTCAAGCTGACCGAGCGCGCCGGCAACCCGCAGAACATCGTCATCCCGTCGGGCGAGCTGTTCGCCGGCCTGAACGCCATCCAGTACCGCTACATCGTCAATTCGCAGGCGAAGAACGTGAACTACGACATCGAAGCGGGCGTCGGGGCCGAGTTTCTGGTCGGTTACATCCCGCTGTTCCAGTTCGTCGCCTTCTACAAGAACGATCTCGAGATCGCCCCCGGCCCGCAGATGACACTGCAGGGCCGTGTGCACACCAACGGCGACCTCTTCCTCAATGCCGACGCAGGCCCGCTCGACATCAGCGACAATCCGGCCGTCGGCGTGTTCACCGTGCAGGTGTCCGCCGGCGCGCACATCTATCGCGGCCGCAAGCGCGCCGACCAGTGCCAGGGGACCGTCAACGTCGACAAGCTCGAGGACGTCAGCCCGAAAGACAACAACCTCGATGCGCGGGTGCTGCCCTGCAGCGGCAGCGGCACCCGGTTGGTGCCGGCCGCAGAGCTGGCGCAGTGGAAGGGCTCGATGCTCAGCGGGCTGGGCAACATCGCCATTCCCGAGCCGGACATCATCAAGCCGCCCGCCGCCGTCAGCGCCGGCGGCGATGCCGAGCCGGGCGTCTACTGGACCAAGGCGGATCTCCGCATCGTGATGAGCGTCTGTGCCGCCGGTGTGAACTGCGGCCGGCTCAACGGTACCGGCCCGCAGCTGCCGTACGCCATCGACGTCGTCGATGCCGGCGGCGCGGTCGACGCGGCCCGGACCACCGCCCTGCACAACTTCATGTCCGACGGCGCCTGGAACGTCGGGCGCGTCGTCGGGCGCGGCCCGAGCCGCTATCAGAGGACGATGCCGATCTTCATCACCGACGTGCCATTCGCGGCCGGCAGCCTCTGCGCCCACGGCCAGCCAGCCTGCAACAACAGCCCGGTCCTGAGCTACGCACGCGGCATGCCGGCGAGTGTCCTGCCTTCCGTTCTGCCGCCACCCAACGCGCGCCCGATCGTCCTGGCTTCGGGGGCCTACACCGAGGCCATGGGCGCCGGCACAACTGGGATTGGCGGTACGTTCGCGTTCGATCGCGACTACCGGCGCGGCGGCTTCTACAACCGGCGCGAGAACAAGTGGATGCTGCTGCTCAACATCAACATCCGCGACCTGATCTGGTGGAACGCGCAGAATGGCGAGCCGTTCTTCTCCACCACCGACAGTAGCGAGGGTGGGCTGGTCATCTTCGCCACCATCGCTGGGCCGGACTCGGGCGGTATCAACAACTACGGCGTGCGCGTCTTCGGCTCGAACGACATCCCGCTGGCCGGCGGCATCAACGTCTCCGCCGATCCGACCGGGGTGACGGTGGCCAGCGATCAGGCGATCTACACGCTGGGCGACTTCAACCGCGGTACGATCAACGGCGGCACGCCGCGGCAGCCGGCCTCGATCATCGGCGACAGCGTCAACGTGCTGTCGAACAACTACTGGCTGTCGCAGGCTGCCTGCAACGTGGCCACCTGCCGGGACGGCCAAAGCAATCAGCCCTTGGCCGCCCGCGCGGCGACCGCCACCTGGGTGAACGCCGCCTTCCTGGGCGGTGTCGACACCACCCCAGCCGGATTCAGTGGCAACTACAACGGCGGCCTCGAGAATTACCCGCGCTTCCACGAGACGTGGGCCGGCCAGACGCTCACCTACCAGGGCGCCTTCGTCTCGCTCGGCGAGCCCGAGCACGTCAACGGCCCCTGGTTGGGCACCGGCGCCGCAATCAACATCTACGACCCGCCGACCCGCGTCTGGAACTTCGAGCCCGGCTACAACAATGCCGCCAACCTCCCGCCGCTGACCCCGCGCTTCGTCTACGTCCAACAGGTCCTCTTCACCGAGGACTTCAAGTAGGGGCGCGCCGAAGGTAGGGGTGCGCCGACGATGGCGCGCCCGTCGGCGCGCGGCGCGCGCCGCCTCCGCGCCGTAGGGTGAAAGACGCCGCAGCCGATCCCCCGCAGTCCGCACTGCGCACGCGGCCCACTCCGCCGCATGGACTGCCATGCGGCTGCCTCCCGTCTGCCGCCCTGCCCGGGCCTGGCGCGGATGGCACATCGCTTGCGAACGCCTCGTTGACAGCACCGGCCGACACGGGTCAACTGACGTCCTCGGAGGGTTTCGCATGACACAGTCGATCGACTATCCCGCCCCGCCCTCGCGACCGCGTGAATGGGGGCGCGCCTGGGGCGCGCTGCGCAATCTGATCGCCGACTCCGAGCGCACCGACCAGGTGTTCGAGATCATCCGCGCCCTGGCCGGCGATGCGTTCGAGCACGCCTTCCAGCGCTTCCGCACGCATCCCGACGGCGCCCACCTGCTGGCCGAGCGCCCGTCGCTGCTCGCCGTGCTGTCCGACCGTCCGGCGCTGCTCGAGCTGCCCGACGGCTCGCTCGGCCGCGCCTACGCCGAGTTCATGGAGGCCGCCCAGCTCGATGCCGCCGGCCTGGTCGAAGCCGAGGCGACCGCCACCCAGAACTACGACACCGGCGCGCGCTCCGAGGATCCGGCCCGCGAGTTCTTCGGCGATCGCCTGCGCGACATGCACGACCTCTGGCACGTGCTCACCGGCTACGGCCGCGACGAGGCGGGCGAAGCCGCCAACCTCGCCTTCACCTTTGCCCAGGTGCCCAACCTCGGCATCGGCTTTATCGTCGTCGCCGGCGGCCTGCTCGGGCCGAAGAACGTCAGCCTCTACTGGCAGCGCTACCTCTACAACGCCTGGCGGCGCGGCAAGCAGACCGCGCTGCTGACCGTGGTGCCCTACGAACGCCTGCTGCCACTGCCGCTGGCCGAGGTGCGCCGACGCCTGCACCTGCCGCCGCCGCGCCAGGCGCACCCGGACGGCATCCTGGTCGGCGGCCGCAACGAGATTCCGCAGGTGGGCGCCGACGGCGACCGACCCTGGCCGATGACCTCGCGTGACGCCGCCTGATTCACGTCGCTCGGCGTCCCATCGCGGGCGGCCAAATTCGACGTTGATCGGGGCCCCCCGATCACATACCTAGTGATCGATGAAGGGGGTGCGCCGCGTCGCCATCGCGCTCACCGCGCTGGTGCCTCTGCTGGCCAGCGCCGGTCTGGCACAGATCGGCACCTTCACCCCGATCGGGACGTTCACGCCGGTCGAGACCTTGACTCCATTCCAGACCTTCACCCCGATCCGTACCTTCACCCCGATCCGCACCTTCACCCCGGTGCCGACCTCGACGCTTCCCGGGCGCACCGCCACCCCAATCCGCGGCGCCAGCGGCACGCCGACGGCCACCGCGGCGAAGAGCCCAACCCCGAGCCCCACCGGCGCGACCGGCACGCCGACCGCTTCCGGCACACCGAGCCGCACCCGCACCCGCACCCCGGTGCGTTCGGCGACCCCGATCCCGCCCAACGACCTATGCCTCGGCGACTGCGACTTCGACGGGCGCGTCGGCGTCGGCGAGCTGATCCTCGCCGTCCGCATCGCGTCGGACCCATCCCTGCTGGGGCAGTGTCCCGGCCTCGACGTCAACGGCAGCCTCACCGTCAGCATCACCGAGCTCATCGTCACCCTGAACCAAGCCCTCGACGGCTGCCCATCCTGATCCCGTCGACGACCGCGGGACCCCACCCGGGCGCGGTTGTTGCGCCCCACCGCACCGTCGTTGCGCGCCGATTAACCCACCACTGATGTGGGCAAGATCGACGTGAGCCGCGCGGTGGCCGAGATGGAGCGCGCCCTGCGCAGCGCGCCGGCCGCCGAATCGGGCGTGGCCGCCCTGGCCGCGCTCGAGCGCTGGCAGTGGGACGAAATGCTGGACGACGCGTCACGCGCGCGGGCGCGCCGGCTGGTGTGCGAGTTCCGCCGTACCCGCAGCTGAGCAGAGGCGCACCGACGGGAGCATTTGCTGCACATCACGCGTACGTGTGGCGACGTGCCGCCGCCATCCGATGTCGTACGTCGCTCCGAGCCATATGCCATATGCCATAAGCGAAAGCGGCGCGCGCAGCGCGCCGGCGGCGCAGCTGCCGCAGCATCCGGCACAGGCGACTCCGCGGACGACGCGTATACGGACATTTTGCGTCAATCAGCTCGGTGACGATCAGCATGCGGATCAACACCCGCGTAGCGGTCTACGTCAACTGCAGCGCCACGGCACGCACAGCGATGCGACGGCACCGCCCTTGCTCTGCTCAAGCGGCATCACACGCAGGCCCGGCGCCAGACGGTCGCCGGCAATGGGAGGCTCGCATGGCAAGCAACGACTCATACGCACTGTCGGCGCGCAGTGCCGGGCTCGAGCGGCGGCGCGAGACCATCGTCCTGGTGCGCTGGGCGCTGATTCTGACCTGCGCGTACCTGATGTTGCTCGGGCGCGCGACCACCGGGCCCGCCTGGCTGGCGCCCCTGCTGGTCGCCGCATTCCTCGCCTCGAACCTGTTCCTCGGCCGCATGCCGCGCGAGAACTTCGGCCGCCAGAGCTTCAAGGTGGCGGTGGCGATCATGGACACGCTGTTCATCGCCGCCGCGCTGTTCGTCGCGCAGCAGCTCTCGGTCGAGCTGTTGCTGCTCTGCCTCGGCGTGCTGGTGATGGCGATCGCCGGGCTCTCGTTGGGCGTCATCGCCGGGGTGACCATCGGCATGACCGTCCTGTCGCTGCTGGTCAACTGGACGACCGGCGGCGAGGTGGTGCTGCAGACCAGCCTGCTGTTGCGCGTCCCCTTCCTGCTCGGCGCCGCCCTGGTCTTCGCGCTGCTGGTCGAAGGCGGCGGGCGCCGCACGGCGGCGGCGATGCCGGAAACCGCCGACGACCTGGTCGACACCCTCGCCGCGCACGTCGCCAAACAGAACGAGGCGATCCGCCGCTATCAGAGCGCCATGGCCGAGGGCGGCGGCAGCCCGGCGCGCAGCGCCATCGAGGACGTCATGCTGCACAACCGCCAGATGGCGCAGACCCTGTCCCGCTATCAACCGGAGGCGCGCCACGCGGCGTGAGGCGCGCCGCCGGCCGCGTCTCGCTGATCGCCGATCGCCTCTCGTCCGGAGCACGTCAGGCGATGAGCGATAGGCATCAGCGCAGCGTCAGGTGCGCCGGATTCTCGATATCCAACGCGGCGCACTCCTCCTCCGCGGTGTTGAGCGGGTTGCAGCGCGCCGGGGCGCCGCCGGGGATCTGGACCTGGTAGTCGGTGCCGAAGGCCGGGTTGGGGACCGGGTAGTCGGTGCTGATGAACTGTGCGCCGCTGGTGATGGCGGCGTCGCGCTGGGTGGTGTCGTTCTCGCGCGCGTTGAAGGTGTCGCCGTCGGCGCGCGTGCGCACGATGAAGCCGTCGCGCACGGCGGCCTGGATCTCGTCGAAGTCGGCGATCGGGTCGTTGAGTTTGCGGAACGCGGCCTCCGGGGAATCGGTCGGTGAGCTGGTGAACATGACGCGCCCGCGCAGCGACGGGTGGCCGGTGACGTAAGCGTCGAGCACGTCGCCGCCGTTGTCGAGGCAGAACAGCACGCGCCCGCGCGCCTCGCCGAGCGTCGGCCACTCGCCGGCGCGCACCGCCTCGGCGAGCGTGGCGTGCGTGCCGCGCACGTCGTCGGGGGTGATGAGCTGCGCGGCCGGGAAGATCGAGCGGATCTCGCTGTCGATCACGTCGAGCTCGGGATCGCCGATCTCGATCGGGACGACGAAATCGAAGCCCAGGTTGGGCGGCAGCACGTCGTCCTTGGCTTCCACCAGGATGGTCATCGGGACATGCAACGGATGGGCGTCCGACCAGGCCTTCACCACCTGCAGGCACTCGACGAACGTCCGACACGTCGTGTTGTAGTCGATGTCCTGCACGTGCAGCACCTTGAAGCCCGGCGCCTCGAGCTCGGCGATGCGCGCCTCGGGGTCGCCGGTGATGATCTCGAGGCCGAGCGGCTGGGCGTAGAGGCCGCCGTCCGGATCGGCGAAGACGTCGAGCTCGATCTGGCGGATGCCCTGCGTGTCGAACTGGTCGGCCAGCGGGAGGTGCGTGTACTCGAGCGTCTGGGCGAGGAACAAGCTGAAGTCGGCGATGGCCTGAAACACCGGCGGCTCGGCCTGGATGTGGTAGCTGTTGTGCGAGCCCAGCACCTGGATCTGGTTCAGGCGCAGCACGTCGTCGCGCGGGTAGAAGGGCTCCGGGCAGCCGTTCTGCGCGGCGCCGACGGCGGCGAGCAGCTCGTGCACCAGGACGAGGCCGTCGCCGTCGACGTCGGCGCTGTCGCACGCCGTCGTCGGCCCGCCGTTCAGGGCCAGCGCGACGGCGGTCATCAGCTCGGTGATGCCGACCTGTCCGTCGCGGGCGCAGTCGCCGGGGCAGATCTGCGCGGCGGCCGGGCGTGGCGCGATGGCGCCGGCGATCAGCAGGGCGGCCAGGGCGATGGAGGGTGCAAAACGGTGCATGGTGGAGAACCCCTTTCTCCCCTCATCCCTTCCGATCGCGACGTTAAAGGCAAGCGGATTCACCCAGCCGGGTGTCGCCGCCGGCGCCGCGACTTGATTCCGCGCCCTCCTCGCGTACTTTGCCGCGCAAGGAGGGCTCGTCATGCGTCGTCTCGTCTTCGCGGTGCTCACCGCCTGTGTGCTGCCGCTGGTCTCCGGGTGTTCGATCTCGAAGAGTATCTCGAGCCCGTTCGAATGGAGCTCGGACTCGAGCGCCAGCTCGTCGCGCAGCTCGTCGGGTGACCGCAGCGCCGACTACCAGAGCGACGTGCGCAGCTATACCAAGGCGTACGTCCAATCCGGCGGCAGCTACGACACCTTCGGCGCCGGGCTGAGCGGCATCGCGAAGAAGCACGGCGTGTCGAACTGGGAGTCCGATATGGACACCTTCGTCGGCATCGGCGCCGGGCTGAAGCAGGCCGGCGTCTCGCCGACCGCCCTCGAAGTGTGGAAGACCAACCTGTCGCAGGGTGACCCGACCAAGGCGACCGCCATTCAGAAGGGCTACGACGCGACGCAGAAGTAGTGATGTGCCGCCGAGCCGTCGGCGCGGCGGTGGCGCTCGCCGTCTGGGTGGCGGCGGGCGCGCACGCTGCGCCCACCGTCGACTATCTCTACGCCGAAGCCAACGAAGGCGGGTCGAGCGGCGGCCACGTCGCGCTGCGGCTGGCGCACGAGACGTTCCACTTCCAACAGGCCGGCGACGGGTTGCTGCGCCTGCGGCGCGACGACGCTGCGGCGTTCGACTTCCACTACGCCATCATCGGCAACCGGCCGGTGCACGAGCAGCGTCTGGCGGTCGCGGCGCCGACCGCCCAACGCCTGCGCGAGACCTTCACTCGCCGGCTGCTGGTCCAGGACGCACAATTCGGCCAGCTCGAGGCCCTGCGCGCCGACGTGGCGTTGCTCGAGGTCTGGCCCCAGCGCAGCGGCGCAGTGCCGGAGCCGCCGCCGGCGGTGGCCGTGCGCGCCGCGGCCT
>JBOHWA010000574.1:0-7565 GCA_050735855.1 Binatia bacterium | reverse complement strand
CTTCAACGCGAAGACGCGAAGACGCGAAGTGTTACCGAGGAGTCTGCACCCGGCCGGCTCTTTCCCAATCCGCATCAGCGATGTGGTTCCGGGAACGCTCGCTCCACAGCTGAGCTCTTCGCGCCTTCGCGCCTTCGCGTTGATCTTTTTCTGTCACATCAAGGCTAGCTCAACGCTGGAGTTCGGCCAGCAGACGCATCGCGAGGTCGTGGACCGTCGTCCACACCAGCAGCACCGCCGGATAGGTCGCGAGAAAGGACCACACGAACGTGTTCAGCCCCATGCACGCGGCGTTGGTCACGTGGAACGCGAGCCCGGCCACCAGGGCCAGCGCGATGCCGTCCGCCGGCAGCAGCACGGCGAGCGGCGCGCCGACCTCCGCCAACATGACCGACCACGACAGCACCTGTCGCAGGCGAGGGCGCGGCGCCAACAACCCGACGGCCGAGCGCGCCCCGAACTGTTGGAGGTTCACGACCCACCCGAGCGCGGCGCCACTGCGCCAGTTGGCATCGCTGAGTTTCGTCACGCCGGACGTGACGTAGACGAGCCCCGCGTAGGCGGCGACGTAGTAGAGGCCGACACTCGGGGCGTCGAACAGGCGCGCCAGCGCAAAGGCCGCCAGCCCGAGCGTCGTGTGCACAGCCACATCGTCCGCCGCTTCCATCCCCCACGGCAAGCGGACGTTGAACGCCAGCAGCAGGGCAGCGAGCGCCACCACCGCGATCGTCGCCAACCATGCGACCGATGCGAACAGCACCAGCGTCACGGCCAGGAGGAGGCGCACGCCGAGCAGCGCCACCGTGCCAGCGGGGCCGAACAGCGCATCACGCAGCGTCTCCAGCGCGGAACGGCGCCGCGGACGCGCCAGGCGCAACACCGACCACGCAAAGACGCCGCCATCGCCGAGCTCGCGCCGTATCCAGAGATACTCCAGTGTGGTGACGACCTGGCCGATGCCGAGCAGGGTGGCCGACGCGCGAAAGACGTAGTCGGGGTCGCGGAATTCGCTGAGCCACAGTTCGACGTTCATCACAGCGACCGGCGCCGATCGCTGCCCACCTCGGATGGATCGAGTCGGTGCACCGCTGAGCAGAACAGCACCTGCGTGTCGAACTCCGCTTCGTATCCGAAGCGTTCGACGAGGAGATACTGGCACGCCCGGGCGTCCACGGCTGCGTGCGACGACACGATCCCGAGGAGGATGAGGTATGGCCTCGTCAGGACGACCGCCGCGCGGTCCTCGCCCAGCTCGGTGCTGATCGCGGTCAGCTCGGGCAGTATCGCCAACAACGGGAGCGAACGGCGCTTGCCGGGATTCCAGAGCGCGTGCGTCCAGTGCCGCATCTCGATGATCGGGATTTCCCGACAGGAGGTGGGAACACCGTCCTCGCGAAAGTCGCGCGCGATCAGGTGAAAATCCGTCTGGATCGGCTTCGGCGCGAAGAGGCGGACCTGACGCCACAGCACGAGCGGCGGCGCCCGCCGCTGGCGCGCCTGCTGCACCGTGTAGAACTGATATCGCGCCGCCAGGACGAGCAGCACGACCAGCGGCGCCGAGGTGATCACGCTGACGAGAATGGCGATCGCCGACATGCTCAATCGGCGGTCGGGTCCCGATCAGGAGGGAGCGCCCAGAGGCGCACCAGCTCGGCGATCGATCCCTGCGCCAGGACGCCGCCGACCGGGCGGGCGATCGCCATGATCTGCGGGAGGCGCGCGCGCAGATGCGGAAAGGCCGGACGCGTGGTATCGGCAGGCGCCATCGCCGCGATGTCCGACCGGAAGACCGACACGGGTGGGTGGGGAAAGACGCCGCGCGCCAGCAGCACATCGACCAGGCGCAGCTCGGCGGCGGTGAGAACGGCGAACGTCATGTAGTCGATGTCGAGAGCTGAGCGAGCATCCAGCGGGCGACCTGACGGGCCTCGCCGCGCGCTCCCTGCCACGCACGCATGCGGTCGTCCAACGCTGCCGAGATGACGCGGCAGACCTCCGCGAACCGGCTGCGAGCCGCCACCGCGTTGTCGAGCAGACAGAGGGCGACGTGGCCCGCCGACAGCGGCTCCGGCCGCCAGTCGGCGCCGGAGACGTACCGCGTCGACAGCACCGCGCCGATGCGGAGCGGCGCGGTGCCGCTGGGAGCCCCGAGCGTGGCGACGTCGACCAGCGCCTGAGGCTGGTCCGCCATCGTGCGAATGCTGAGCGCCTTGGCGAAGGGATGCACCCACCCCGCCTCGTCGAGCACGGCGTATTCGTCGGAGTAGTAGGTCGCCCCGCTGCGAAGGAGCTCGGCCACGAGGGTGGTCTTCCCGGTCATCGTACGACCGGGGATGAGGACTGCCCGACCACCGACGGCGACGACCCCGGCATGGATGAACACCCGATGCTGGGCGCGCAGGGCGACGAAATGCCGCGCGTCGGCAGCGAACGCGCGAGCCAGGTGTTCGAGATCATCGAAGCGCTGCGCCGTGCGCCGCAAGCCGGTGAAGAGGTGGTAGACCGGCTCACCGCGGCTCGACATCGCCACCGAGTACATGCGATCGACGCGCTGTGCCGGGGCGGGTTCGGCACCGTGGGGCATGTGACCGAGCAACGGCGCCAGGTGATCCGGGTCCGCAACCCGCAGGCCGAGACACACCCCGTACAAGGTCACCCGCGCCTGGGCCGGCCAGATGAGGTGATTCGGTCCTGGTTCCCGACTCGCGGGAGCTGTCACGCCGCTGCCCCTCGATCGAACACCGGAAGGCGCGCCGGCGTCGGACCCGGTCACTCTGTCTCGCCGAGCGTCGCCGGAACTCAGCCGCTAGTCCCGCTGCTACCGCTGCTCGTCTCCCCGCTGCTGCCACTGCTGCTCGTCCCGCTGCTGCCACTGCTGCTCGTCCCGCTGCTACCGCTGCTCGTCCCGCTGCTACCAGACTGCGCCGCCGCCGACGTCGGGGCGACGATCGACGTGATCATCGGCAGCAGGATTCCGGCGGTGGCCCCGAGCCTCACCAGAGCCTGGCGGCGGCTCACGGTTCCACCAACGTGACCGCGAACCGGTCGCTCGAGCAGACCGCGATCGCCGAGATCGCTCAGGGCGAGGAGGACGATGGCGTCATCCACCGACGCGCCGGCGTCCGCGCCGAGTCGGGCAGCCATCGCGGCGACCGTGGTGTTCCCATCACAATACCGCCAGACCATTGCCGCGGTGGCGTTGAGGCAGTGGGCGCGGGCGGCGGTTTCGTCGTACACCATCAACTCGCTGTCGAGCTCCTGGACGGTGAGCCCCTGGCTACGAGCCTTGGGGCGTTCGTGTTCGGCCGTTGGGTCCATACCTTCTCCTCTCTGTGCGGGGCGGAGACTAGTGCCTTGCCTTTCACGAGGCAAATGGATCTACGAAATTGACCGATCACCCGCAAGTTCCGCAGACGCTGCCTTCGGTTTCAAGAGAGCCGGCGGGAGAAGGTCGACAGCCGCTCAACGGCAGACGGATTTTGGAGCGCCGACAGCCGGTCGATTCGACTCAGGGGCCGACCGAGACCGACTGCCACTGCCGCCGGTCGTACTCCGGCGAGCCGGGATAGGTGTAGACGGCCGTGCGGCCGCGGGTGAACTGCTCGTCGATGACATGGTTGCGGTAGCGGTCCTGGAAGGCGTGCGACGCGAGGAAGCGAAGGACGGCGTCGGTCGTGCGGGTGTCCCGGGCGAGGGACATCACATAGTCGTGCGCGCGCAACGAGACGACGAAGTCCGGGCGCCGGTCGAGGGTGTAGGTCGGATCTCCCTTCCCGTGGCCGACCATCGACCCGGGAAACGGGGTCAGGCGGGCGATGTGCCTGTCGCTCTTGCCGAGCACGTCGATCGCCGGCATCCGCGTGAAGTAGGGCACGATCCCGGCCGCGATGACGGCGACGCTGCTCGTCGGGAGGGCGTTCTTCTTCATCAGCATCGCGACCTGGAGCTGCTCGTAGGGGTCGCCGTTGCGGTCGAGGGCGATCAGACGATCGAAGGGGCGGATGACCGGGACGCTACAGAGCACGAGGACCGCCGCCCAGACGAGCGCGCCGATCCGGTCGTGGGCAACGCGCGCGACGCCGGCCGCGGCGAAGATGAAGACGATCGGCATCACATGCGCGAAGAAGCGAAAGTTGTCGAACATGTCGCCGCCGGTGAAGACGACGTAGCCCAACGTCGAGAGGACGACGGCGAAGAAGACGAGGCCTCGCCGATCGGTTCGCGCGATCGCCAGCGCTGCCCCGGCGGCGAGCGTGAGGACGATGGAGTAGTGGAGGAGGAAGCCGCGGGCGTAGGTCGCCCCCCGGCGATGGAGAGCGTCGATCTGGTAGACCTTCAAGAAGTAGGTGTTGGGAAGCCACTCCCCATAGAAGCTGCGGCGGAATCCGAGGTGGACGACGAACGGCGCGAGCGCGAGCCCGAGCCAGAGGAGCGTGCGCCGGGGCTCCTTCGCCAGGACGAGCGCGATCCCGGCGTCGGCGAGGAAGAGGTAGCTCGCGTCGCTGCGGGTGATCGGGATCAAGGCGAGCGCGCCGAAACAGAGCCAGTCTTGCGAGCCGCGGACGACCCGCCAGAGGAAGACCATCTGGAGGAACGTGAGCAGGCTCGTCTCGAAGCCCCACACCGACCAGTGGATGACGTCGACGCACATGACCATGCTCGTCAGAAGGAGCACGCTGGCGGCGAACGAGCGAGGCGCGAAGACGCGCAGGATCCAGACCGCGAGCTGGAGCGTCGCCGCCATCAAGACGAAGCCGGTTCCCTTGACGAGCAGCGCCATCTTGGCGTCGGCGACCCCGGTGAGGTGAAGTCCCGCCATCACCAGCGTCCAGAGGAAGTTGGTGTACCCCTCGACGCGCTCGCCCACGTTCCAGACGAGACCGTTGCCCTCGACCAGGTTTCGGGCGTAGCGCATCGAGACCATCATGTCGTCGTCGAGGACGAAGTAGCGGGTCCGGTCGATCAGACGGCTCGCGAGGTAGGCGTTCTCCCAGAACAGCCAGCCGAGGACGCCGATCGCCGCCGCGACGACCACGCGGTCCCAGATCTCGATCGCGGAGAGCGCCGGCGCGCGCGGCGATTGCGACGAGTGGCGAATGGACGGGCTTGGCCGACGCGAGTCCTCCACGCGCCGCTCCTACCACACGGGCTTCAACGAGACTCGTCCGCAGCATGCGCCGCTGCTGGCACCGCTGCTGCTGGTCTGGCCACTGCTGCTGTCTGACTGCGCGGCCGCCGACGTCGGTGCCACGATCGAGGTGATCATCGGCAGCAGGATTCCGGCGGTGGCCCCGAGCCTCTGTGTGGTGCGGCGACTAGTGCCTTGCCCTTCACGAGGCTGACGACCCTACGAAACTGACCCATCACCCGCAAGTTCCGCAGCGGGCGATAGCATGACA
This sequence comes from Binatia bacterium, assembly GCA_050735855.1. Classification (GTDB taxonomy): domain Bacteria; phylum Desulfobacterota; class Binatia; order HRBIN30; family CADEER01; genus JBOHWA01. The sequence continues at coordinate 2,166 of JBOHWA010000574.1, read as the reverse complement.
AGGTGACGACCGGCGATGATTCCAAGCTATCGGCCAAGTGCGCAGCAGGAGCTGGTGCTGCAGGCGGCGCTGCTTCCGGACGAGGCGGGGCATGCCGCCTGGCGCCGGATGCGCGCCTCGATGGCGGTCGAGGCGCTGGACGGCGCCTCCCAGTCGTTGCTTCCGCTCGTCTACCGGAACCTCGTCCGCCTCGGCGTGCGCGACGAGGGGATCGAGGCCCTGAAGGAGCGATACCTTCGCACCTGGAGCGAGAACCAGCGCGTCTACCACGGCATTCTTCCCCTGCTGCAGGCCTTCGAGCAGGCCGGCATCGATGCCGTCGTCCTCAAGGGATTGGCGCTGATCGCGCGCTTCTACCGCGATCCGGGTCTGCGCCCCATGGCCGACGTGGATGTGCTCGTTGCCCCGTCGGATGTGGAGCGCGCCAGTGCGCTGGCCATGCGCCTCGGCTGGCACCCGCACCATCGCCCGACCCCTGCATTTCGTCGCGTCAAGCATGCGGGGCCTTTCGATCATCCGGCGGGCGTGGCGTGCGACATGCACTGGAGGGTCTTCGAGGAGGCTGGCGGCGGCCGGGCCGACGACGACGTCCGGGCCGCCGCCGAGACGGTGACATTCCAGGGGACTCGACTCCGCATCCCCTCGCCGACGGACCAACTGCTGCACGTCTGCGGACACGGGGCGAGGTGGGGCGAGGTGCCGGCGATTCGCTGGGTGGCCGACGCCGTGCTGATCCTGCGCGAGGGTCCAATCGACTGGCCGCGCTTCCTGGTCCACGCCGCGCAGCGGCGGTTCATTCTCCGCATGCGGCAGATGCTCGGCTACCTGCGCCAGGCGCTGGGTGTCGCCATTCCCCCCTCGGTCGAGGCGGAGCTGGCACGACAGCCGGTGTCGATGCTCGAGCGTGTCGAGTCTCGAGTGCGGAGCCGGGAACATCGGCTGCTCGGGGAGCTGCCGACCTACGTGTTCAATTGCTGGCGCGGCGAGCCGCACCCGCTGCTCGCGTTCCCTGGTTACCTGCGTGATGCATGGGGGTTCGAATCCCGGGCGGAGGTGCCACGACACGCGCTGACGCTCGCGCTGCGCCGCGCCAAGGCCGCGATAGCCGGCCGGCGCCCGTGACCGCGTGGTCGGACCGCAGCGCGACGGTCGGCCCCCGCCGACAGCTCGGGAACCAGGATCGCGCCGGCCGAGTCGAACAGCAAGCCCCGGACGGCCACCGACCAGCATCGCCGCGGGTCGCGGATGACGCGAGCTGGCGGCCGCCTCCTGGGCGTCTCAACGCAGTCCGGCGTAGCAGTGCGGCGCGGCCGCGGGTGCCGACCGCCCAGGCGGACGTCACGCCTTGTCCCCTTTGGCGGGCTCGCCGGCGACCGGCAGGGTGACGCCGGCGAGCTGCTGGTGGACGGCGAAGCGCTGCGTCGTCTCCTGCTGCGCCGCGGCGGCGAGCTGCTTGTAGCGCGCCGGGTCGAGGCGCTCGACCAATCGGAAGCGCGCCTCGTTCTGCATATAGGTGGTGACCGGCACCTTCGGCGCGCCGCAGTCGAGCTGCAGCGGCGGCTTGCCCTCGGCGACGCGGCGTGGGTCGAAGCGGTAGAGCGGCCAGACGCCGCTCTCCACCGCCAGGCGCTGCTGTTCGGCGCCGTTGCGCAGGTCGTAGCCGTGCGCGATGCAGGGGCTGTAGGCGATGACCAGCGACGGGCCCGGGTAGGCGTCGGCCTCGGCGAGCGCGTGCACGACCTGGTTGACCTTCGCACCGAACGCCACGCGGGCGACGTAGACGTGCCCGTAGCTCATCATCTCCATGCCGAGGTCCTTCTTCCCCGTACTCTTGCCGGCGCTGGCGAACTTGGCCGCGGCACCGAGCGGCGTCGCCTTCGACTGCTGGCCGCCGGTGTTCGAGTAGACCTCGGTGTCGAGCACCAGGACGTTGACGTTGCGATGCTGCGCCAGCACGTGATCGAGGCCACCCGAGCCGATGTCGTAGGCCCAGCCGTCGCCGCCGACCAACCAGACGCTCTTGCGCACCAGGCTGTCGGCGAGGTCGGCCAGCTGCGCCGCCGCCGGTGTGGCGGCGCCGGCCAGGCGCTGGCGCAGCAGCGCGACGCGCTCGCGTTGGGCGATCAGGCCGGCCTCGTCGAACGCGTCGCTGCCGGCGAGCAGCGC
>JBOHWA010000573.1:0-3054 GCA_050735855.1 Binatia bacterium | reverse complement strand
CGCTGGCGCCGCATCTGTTCGTCCGTCCCGACAACCTGCGCGGCGGCGTCGACGCCGTGCGCAGCCAGCTGTGCGCCCTCGGGCTCGACCCGGCGGCGCTGGTGTTGGCCATCGCCGGCCTCGATCTCGCCGCCGCGGCGCGGGCGCAGGCCCTGTGGGATGGCGCGCAGCTGTGCCGCGACTACCGCGCCACCGCCGCGCGTCTGACGCGCAGTCGCGCACAGCTCGGCGGCCTGCCGCTGCGGGCCGCGATGGTCGAATCGTTCGTCCTCGGCGGCCAGGCGATCCGCCAACTGGCACTCGATCCCTTGCTGCCCGAGCCCATCGTCGCCGCCGGCGAGCGCGCCGCGCTGGGCGCCGTGCTGCGCGACTACGACCGCGCCGGCCGCGACTGCTGGCGCACCTTCATGCGCGGCCACGGCGCCCCGCATCTGCAGACCCCGCGCACGGCCGTCGCCGCCCAGTGGCCGGCGCTGGCTTCAGGAGGACCGCGATGAACGCTCCGCTCACCGAGCCCGTCGACGTCAGCAAGGCCGCCGCCGCCATGGTGCGCGAGGTACTGACGATCGAGGAGCGCAAGGCGCTGCTGCAGATCGAGTCGTGGCGCTCGGGGTGGATGATCGCCTCGAACTGGGTCGCCATCTTCGCCGTCATGGCGCTGGTCGCCTGGGCGCCCAACCCGCTCACCATCGTCTTCGCCCTGTTCGTCATCGGCGCGCGCCAGCTCGGCATGGCGATCGTCATGCACGAGGCGGCGCATCGCACGCTGTTCCGCAATCGCCGACTCAACGACTGGGCCGGCAACTGGCTCTCCGCCTACCCGGTGTGGGCCGACGTCGGCCCGTACCGCGCCTACCACCTCGTGCACCACACCCGCACCGGCACCGATCTCGATCCCGACATCGGCCTCGCCGCGCCGTTTCCGATCACGCGCCGCAGCGGCTACCGCAAGCTGTGGCGCGATCTCTCCGGGCAGACCGGCTGGAAGCAGGCGAAGGCCGTCTTCCGCCGCGACGTCGGCTGGTCGCGCGGCCGCACCCAGCGCTCGATGGGCATGAACGAAGGCGTCCAACCCGACGTCGGCTGGCACAAGCTGATCCCGGTCGCGGTCACCAACGCCATTCTGCTCGGCCTGCTGACGCTGGCCGGCCATCCCGCCCTCTACCTGTTGTGGGCGGTCGCCTGGCTCACCACCTACCGCCTGGTCACCCGCATCCGCTCGATCGCCGAGCACGGCATGGTGCCCGACCGCTTCGACCCGCTGCGCAACACGCGCACGACGCTGGCCAGCTGGTGGGAGCGCCTGCTGGTCGCCCCCAACCGGGTGAACTTCCACCTCGAGCACCACCTGCTGATGACCGTCCCGCACCACAACCTGCCGCGCCTGCACCGCATCCTGCGCGCGCGCGGTGCGCTGGACCCGGATTGCGTCACGCCCGGCTACGCCGAGGTGCTGCGCCTGGCGACCGCGCGCGCCTAGGACCCCCACACCCCGCCCCGTGCTTCGACCAGCTCAGCACGAACGGATCTCGCGTTCGTTCGTCCACCTCTTCCGTTCGCCCTGAGCGTGTCGAAGGGCGTCCGGGTGCGACCAGCCGGCCGCGCGTTCACCCGACCGGCGTAAACCGGCACGGCATCCGCTTGATGCCGTGGATGAACGCCGACAGCAGCATGTCCGGCTTGCCGCTGATCTCGATGTCGGGCAGGCGGCGGAAGAGCTCCTCGAACATCACCGCGATCTCGCGCCGCGCCAGGTTGGCGCCGAGGCAGAAGTGCGGGCCGCCGGCGCCGTAGCCGACGTGCTCGTTGGGCTCGCGGGCGACGTCGAAGCGGTACGGGTCGTCGAACTTGGCCGCGTCGCGGTTGGCCGAGTTGTACCACATCACCACCTTGTCGCCGGCCTTGATCGCCTGGCCGCCAATCTCGGTGTCGATCGCGGCGGTGCGGCGGAAGTGCATCACCGGCGAGGCCCAGCGGACGATCTCCTCGACCGCGGTGGGCTTGTAGCGTTCGAAGTCGCCCTGCCACTTGCGCCGCTCGTCGGGGAAGTCGGTCAGCACCTTCATGCCGTGGCTGATCGCATTGCGCGTGGTCTCGTTGCCGGCGACCACCAGCAGGATGAAGAACGAGCCGAACTCCTGCGCGGTGAGGCGCTGGCCGTCGACCTCGGCCTGCATCAGCGCCGACGTCAGGTCGTCGCCCGGCCGCTCGAGGCGCTCCTGGCCGAGCGTCTGGGCGTACTGGAAGAGCTCCATCGCGCTGGCCATCAGCTCTTCGAGGGAGCTGGCGTACTCCGGGTCGCCGACGCCGAGGATGGTGTTGGTCAGCTCGAAGATGCGCCGGTAGTCGCTCGGCGGGATGCCCATCATCTCGCAGATGATCTCGAGCGGCAGCGCCGCGGCGATCTCGTTGACGAAGTCGCACTCGCCGCGCGGCGCGACGGCGTCGACGATCTTGCGCGCCCGCTCGCGCACCATGGTCTCGATGCGCGCCACCATGCGCGGCGTGAAGCCCTTGTTGACCAGCAGGCGCAGCTTGGTGTGGCGCGGCGCGTCCATGTTGATCATCGAGCCGAAGAACTCGAGCATCTCGATCGGCAGGTCGGCGATGTTGGCGCCGCGGCCGGAGATGAAGATCTCGGGCGAGCGGCTGACCGTCCAGACGTCCTGGTAGCGGGTCACCGACCAGAACCCCGGCCCTTTGGGCACGCCGGGATACTCGAACTCCTCGTTCCACGACACCGGCCGCTCGGCGCGCAGCTTGGCGAAGGCGCCTTCGCGGTCGCTGGTCGGCAGGGTCCAGAAGTCGACGTGCGCGAGGCTGATGTCGTCGAGGGCCAATGAGGTGTGCGGGGCGGGAATCATGTCGGCCGTTATAGCGCGCCGCCGGCTGGGCGCGAAGCGATCAGCAGGCGTCAGCACACGCCCCCCGGCCCCCCACCCGGCGCCGAGGGCCCGGCGCCCTCCACCGAGACGTTCCTTGACGCGGGCGGGGTGAGTCGTCGCACACACGGCGCCGAGGGACCGGCGCCTTCCACCGAGACGTTCCTTGGCG
>JBOHWA010000572.1:0-7026 GCA_050735855.1 Binatia bacterium | reverse complement strand
GCGCTTGGTCGTGCCCTGGCCGCGGCGCGGGGCATCCGCACCGCCGCCAGCGCCCGCGCCGGCTTTCGGCGCCGTGAAGGCGACCACCTGAACATTACCGCCGCGGACGGCGCCGCGGATGCCGAGCTTCACCAGCAGCTCTTCGAGCGCCGGTCGGTGAGCTTCCTCGACGCCGATGAAGAAGAGGATCTGGCTGCGCCGTCGCGTCCGGCGCTGCGAAAAGAACAGCAGCCGGTCGTGGCAGCGTTTGCTGGCGAGGTCGGTGCGCACGATCGTCTCGGCGTAGACGAGGCGCCCGCGCACCGGGCTGACGCGCGCGATCTCAGCCAAGGGCGCTCCGACCCGGTTGATGTCGCGCGGAAAGGTATAGCCGAGCTCATCGAGATGAGCCTCGAGCTCCTTGCGGAGAAACTGGCGCGTGGCCGCAGCAGAGATTGCCATGCGAACGCCGCGGGGGCTCAGCGCCCCCATCCACCGCGCCCGCCGCCACCGCCTCGTCCACCGCCACCACCACCGCCGCCGCCGCCACCACGGCCGCCGCCACCACCGCGGCCGCCGCCACCACCACCGCCGCGGCTCTCTTCACGCGCCTCGTTGACGCGCAGGGCGCGGCCCTGGAACTCGTGACCGTCGAATTGCTGGATCGCCTGCTGTGCGGCCGCGCTCGAGTTCATCTCGACGAAGCCGAAGCCACGCGACTGACCGGTGCTGCGGTCGGTGATGACCGCGGCCGATTCACACGCGCCACCTTCGTTGAACAGCTCCTCGAGATCCTTGCTGGTGGTTTCGAACGACAGATTGCCGACGTACAGCTTCTTACCCATTCCGACTCGACTCTTTCTGCCGTGGCGCAACGCGGCATGCGTCACCCGCGACGACTTCCAGGGGCTGCATGCCGCTGGACCCTGACCCCCTGATTGCACGAGCGGGAGGCGCGCCCTGCCCTAGCGACGAGGCCAACTCTCGCGAGAACAACCAGTGCGCGCCACGGTATCAGCCGGTCCCCCGGATCACAACCTGGGGTTCCCGGTGCGCCTGGCGGCGGAAGGGGCGTGACCGCGTGACCGGCGACCGGTTGACCAGCAGGCGGGTGATGGCCACCTGACTGGTCACCGGGCTTTGCCCAAGAACTCAGAAAACCAACAACGGATTACGCCAGATTAAACGGATCTGACGGAGTAGGGCTCAGAAATCCGCTCAATCCGCGCAATCCGTTGTTGCCTTCTGCTTTCCTGGGCAAAGCCTGGTCACCGGCCACCGGTCACGTCTTTTCCGCCAGCCGTTGCCCGGGTGCAGCGCTTCGCATAGGCAGGCGGCGGTGCCCGCGCTCGATCCCGCCACGTTGCGTGCAACGCTGCAGGCGCTCGCCGAGCGCCTGCTCGGGGCCGCCCAGCTCACCGCGCCGCAGGTAGCGGAGGCGGCGGGGGTATCGCTCGAGCAGGGCAGGCAATTGTGGCAGGCGCTGGGCTTCGCCCCGGTGGCGGACGACGAGCCGATCTTCACCCCGGCCGACGTCGCCATGCTGCGCTCGGCGCGGCAGCTGGTCGAGCAAGGCGTGAGCGAGCCGCGCGTGCTGCTGCAGATGGCGCGCGTCATCGGCCAGTCACTCGCCCGGGTCGCCGCGGCGGAAGTCGAATCGGGGTCCGGCACGGCGCGCCAGGAGCTGCTCACCCTGCCGCTGGTCGAGCAGCTCGAGGCGTTCCTCGGCTACGCCTGGCGCCGCCATCTGGTCGCGGCGGCGGCGCGCCAGGTGGCGGCGGCCGAGGCGGCCACCGGTGGCGAGATGGCCGTCGGGTTCGCCGACCTGGCGGGGTTCACGGCCCTCAGCCGTCAGATCGAGCCGCAGGAGCTGGCGGCGCTGGTCGATCGCTTCGAAGCCCTCGCCTACGATCACATCCCGCTGCACGGCGGGCGGGTGGTCAAGATGATCGGCGACGAGGTGATGTTCGCCGCCGCTGACGTCGCCGCCGGCGCCGCCATCGCCCTGGCCCTGGCGCGCGCCCAGGTGGCCGACCTGCCGCCGCTGCGCGTCGGCCTGGCGGCCGGGCCGGTGCTGGCCTGGGAGGGCGATCTGTTCGGTCCGACCGTCAACCTCGCGAGCCGGCTGGTCGACCTCGCCCGCCCCAACACGGCGCTGGTCTCCGAGGCCGTCGCGCAGCACCTCGAGGGCCATGCGATGTTCGTCGTACGCCGCCTGCCGCCGGTGAACCTGAAGGGGTTCGGCCGCGAGCGGGTCTACGCCCTGCGCGCCCGCAGCGGCCCGCCGGTGGAGTAAGGGCCGAGGCCGCCCTTCGACAAGCTCAGGGCGAACGGAGATCGGGATTCCGGCTTTGCCTAGCAAAGCGAAAAGCCGACCACGGATTGCGCGGATTGACGGATTTCACGGAGGGACCCCTCGTGCTGAGCTTGTCGAAGCACGGGGCGGGGTTCGGCAGCCGACTAGGACGCGCTGGCGACCCGCGTGTCCGCCGCCGGCGGGGGTGCCAGACGGGCGATGGTGGCGAGCAGCTCGCGGCGGTCGACCGGCTTGGCGACGTAGTCGTCCATGCCGGCCGCCAGACAGCGTTCGCGATCGCCCTTCATCGCGTGCGCCGTCATGGCGATGATCGCGACGTGCCCGCCGTGCGTGTGCTCGCGCGCACGGATCGCGGCAGTCGCTTCGAAGCCGTCCATCTCGGGCATCTGCACGTCCATCAGCACCAGCTCGAAGGCCTCGCGCTCGACCGCGGCGACGGCGGCGCGCCCGTCGCCGGCGACGGTCAGCTGGTGGCCGTGCGGCTCGAGCATGCGCGCCACCAGCTTCTGGTTGACCAGGTTGTCCTCGACCAGCAGCAGGCGCAGTGGACGACAGGTGGCGGTCGCCGCCGGCGCCTCGCTCGGCGGCGGCTCGAGCTCGACGCTGCGCGCGCCGAGCGCCGAGAGGATGGCGTCGAGCAGATCGGACTGCTTGATCGGCTTGATCAGATAGCCGTCGATCCCGAGCGCGCGGCTGCGCGCGATCTCGCCCAACTGGCCGCTCGAGGTCAGCATCAGGACCGGCAGGCGGGCGGTCTGCAGGGCACTGCGGATCTGCTCGGCGACGGCGAAGCCGTCGACCTCCGGCATCATCGCGTCGAGCAGGACCAGGTCGAACGGCGCGCCCGGCGCCGCCTCGGCCAGCGCGGCGAGCGCGGCGCGGCCGTCGGCGACCACCGTCGGCTGCATGTGCCAGTACGTCAGGATGTCCTGCAGGATGCGTCGGTTGGTGCCGTTGTCGTCGACCACCAGCACACGCAGGCCGCGCAGGTGCATCGGGCGCACCGGCGGGCCCGGCGCCGCGCTCGCCTGGCCGACGCCGAAGCGGGCGGTGAAGTGGAACGTGCTGCCGCGCCCCGGCTCGCTCTCGAGCCAGATGCGGCCGCCCATCAGCTCGACCAGCTGGGCGGAGATGGCCAGGCCGAGGCCGGTGCCGCCGTAGCGGCGCGTCATCGAGCCGTCCGCCTGCGCGAACGCCTCGAAGACCGTCGCGTGCTTGTCGGCGGCGATGCCGATGCCGGTGTCGGCGACGCTGAAGTGCAACACCACCTCGGCCGCCGCCTCGATCTCGAGCGCGACGGCGACGACGATCTCGCCCGCGGCGGTGAACTTCACCGCGTTGCCGACCAGGTTGACGACCACCTGGCGCAGGCGCAGCGCGTCGCCGACCAGCAGGCCGGGGAGCTGCGGCGGAATCTGGCAGCCGAGCTCGAGGTCCTTGGCGTGCGCCCGGATCGCCAGCGGGCGCAGCGCATCGACCAGGCAGTCGCGCAGGTCGAACTCGCTCGCCGCCAGCTCCAGCTTGCGCGCTTCGATCTTGGAGAAGTCGAGGATATCGTTGATCACGCCGAGCAGGGTGTCGGCCGAATCCTTGGTCATCTCGAGATACTCCCGCTGTTCCGCCGAGAGCGGCGTCTGCAACGCCAGCTCGGTCATGCCGATGATGCCGTTCATCGGCGTGCGGATCTCGTGGCTCATGTTGGCGACGAACTCGCTCTTGGCGCGATTCGCCTGCTCGGCGATCGCCAGCGCCTGGCGACCGCGCCGCTCGCTCTCGAGCAGGGCGTCGCGCGCCCGCGTCAGGTTCCAGCGCGTCGCGAACTCGCGGCGATGCAGCCGCTCGCGCATCGCCGTGGTCAGCGTGGCGATGACGCAGGCGGCGGCGATGGTGAACAGATTGTCGAAGTAGACCTCGCCGCCGATGCCGCTGAGCCAGGCGCCGAGCGCGTAGATCACCAGCACCATGACGCCCATCAGCGCCGACCACACCGGCCGCCAGGAGATCAGCAGCGCCGCCGCCAGCGGCACCATGCTGAGCCCGCTCGAGTACTGGTTCACGTCGGCACCCGACAGCAGCTGCATGGCGAGCAGCAGCACCACCGCGACGCCGACGCAGAGCAGCGCCAGCAGGCGGGCGGCGCGCCGCCCGGCGTCGGTGCGCAACGCGATCAGGATGCCGACAAACACCGCAGTGCTGCCCAGGCGCAGCCCCAGCGAGGCGAGGAAGATCTGCGGATGGCGCAGGTAATCGAACGGCACGAACGCCAGCACCAGGGGAATCGCCACCCACGCCAGCGTGCGCACCGCCCGTTCGCACTGCTCGCGTTCCGCGGTCGCGTAGGCGAGCGCCAGGTCCTCGCCGTCGCCGGCGGCCGCCTCCGAGCCCATACTCGGAAGCCAAAGCAAGCCGCATGCCTTGCGGCGAACGCCGAGGCGCGCCGCGCGTCGGCGCGTCAATGTCTGCCGACGCCGTCAGCCGGACAACACAGCGGCCGCTTGGCACGCCGGGTAGGCGCTGGGCGGGGCGGGCGGCGCATGCTGGGTGCCATGCGGTGGAGATGCAGCAATTTCATTCGGGCACGGGAACGGGTACGGGAACGGGTCGACAAGGATCTATCAGCTCAACGGCTGAGCAGTTCACGCTCGACCCGTTCCCGTTCCCGTCCCCGTTCCCGTCCCCGTCCCGTTCCCGAAAATGAAACGGCTCCGGCCCAATGCGCCCTATGCGAGAATCTCCCGCGCAATGGTGAGGATCTGCATCTCCGTCGTCCCCCCGCCCAGCTCGATCAGCTTGGCGTCGCGCGCCAGGCGCTCGACGACGTACTCCTCCATGTAGCCGTTGCCGGCCATGATGTGGATCGCCTCGAAGGCGACGAAGGTGCCCATTTCGGCGCAGTAGAGCTTGCCGGCGCAGACGTCGGCGAGCGACTCCTGCAGCGTGCGGCCGGCGAGGTAGTCGGCGTAGACGATGCGGCGGCTGTTCGACAGCGCGACGTACATGCGCGCCAGGCGGCCCTGGACGAGCTGGTAGTTGGCGATCGGCTGGCCGAACTGCTGGCGCGTCTTGGCGTAGTCGCGGGCGATCTCGAAGCAGCGCTCGGCGATGCCGTAGGACAGCACCGAGAGCCCGCCGCGTTCGACGGCGAGGCTCGACTTGACGTGGTCGCGCTGGCGCACGCCGCCGCCCAGCAGCTGATCGGCCGGCACGCGCACGTCGTCGAGAAAGATCTCGCCGGTCGGCGAGCCGCGCATGCCCATCTTCTGCATCGGCGGCCCGGTGGTCAGGCCGGCGGTGCCGCGTTCGACGATGAACGGCTGGATGGCGCCGTCGAGCTCGCCGCCCTGCACGCGGGCGTAGATCAGGAAGACGTCGGCGAACGGCGCGTTGGTGATGAACGTCTTGCTGCCGTTCAGCACGTAGTGGTCGCCGTCGCGCCGCGCCGTGCTCTTCATGCCGCGCAGGGCGTCGCTGCCGGCGCCGGGCTCGGTCAGGCCCCAGGCACCGATGCGCTCGCAGCGCATCACCGGCAGCGCGAAACGCTCGGCCTGCTCGGCGTTGCCCTTGCCCAGCACGTTGGCGCCGAACAGCCCGATGCTGGCGCCGTAGCTGAGCGCGAACGACGGGCTGACGCGCGCCATCTCGACGGTGAACGTCGTGCGCGCATAGCGCGCCGCGTTGGCGTCGAGCCCGAGCCCGCCGCCGCCGCGCCCCGCGCCCTCGCCCCGCCCGCGGCCGGCGGTGAGCATGGCATCGAGCCCGAGCGTGCGATGCATCGAGCGCATCAAATCGTACGGCAGCAGCTCGCCGTGCTCCATCGCCGCCACATGCGGCTCGATCTCGGCCGTGAAGTAGCCGCGAAACGTGTCGCGCAACATGCGCTCGGTATCCGTCAGCTCGAGGTCCATGCCTTCCCTTCCCCCTTCACACGCTCAGCCACCGGTCACCGGGCTTTGCCCAAAAAAAGCAGAAGGCAACAACGGATTACACGGATTGAACGGATCTTTGAGCCCTACTCCCTGAAATCCGTTTGATCCGCGTAATCCGTTGTTGGTTTTCTGAGTTCTTGGGCAAAGTGCGGTCACCGGTCACGCTCTCTCTGCCGCCATAAGCCACAAGCAACCGGTCAGACGCCAGCTTGACGCCGCGCCCTGCCCCGGGCAGAGCACGCCCATGCAGATCGGGATGAATCTACCGGTGATGGTGCCGGGGCTGGATCGCGATGCCATCCTCGGCTGGGCGCGGCGCATCGACGCCGGCCCGTTCGCGACGCTGGCCGTCGGCGAGCGCATCACCTTCCCCAACCCCGAGGCGATGGTCACCATGGCCGCCTGCGCGGCGGTCACCGAGCGCGTCCGCCTGGCCTTCACCGTCATCGTCCTGCCGCTGCACCAGCCGCTGCTGATGGCCAAGCAGATCGCGACGCTCGACGTGCTGTCGCGCGGCCGGCTCGACCTCGGCCTCGGCGTCGGCGCGCGGGCCGAGGACTATCGCGCCGCCGGCGCGCCGTTCGATGCCCGCCGCCTGCGCCGCATGGAGGCGCAGATCGCGCTCATGCGCCGCGCCTGGGCGGGCGAGAACGTCGTTGAGGGCGCGCTGCGTCCGATCGAGCCGTTCCCCGTCCAGCCCGGCGGGCCGCCGCTGCTCGCCGGCGCCCTGGCCGCCGCCTCGATCCGTCGCGCCGCGCAGTGGGCCGACGGCATTTGCGGCTTCAGCTTCGGCCCGTCCACGAC
>JBOHWA010000571.1:0-14024 GCA_050735855.1 Binatia bacterium | reverse complement strand
CGCCGAGGGCCCGGCGCCCTCCACCCAGTCGGTTCGGCGCCTGGGCGGTGCTCAGCGCGGCGCTGTTCTGCGTCGCGGGCTGCGCCGGCGATGGGTCCGATAGTCCTCGCCCGACTCCGACTGCGACCGCGCAGCCGACCATCGCCGCCACGGCGACGAGCCAGCCGACCGAGGTGCCCACCGCGCCGCCGAGCGCCACCGCGACCATCCCGCCGACCGCCGCGCCGCTGATCCAGGGCGGCCCGCTCGCCATGCGGCGGCTGACCGCCAAGCAGTACCAGGCGACGATCGCCGATGTGCTCGGGCCCGACATCGCCGTCGCCGGCCGCATCGAGCCCGACAACCGGCGCTCCGGCCTGCTCGCGGTCGGCGCCTCGTACGTCAGCGTCACCAGCGCTGGCTTCGAGCAGTACGACGCTATTGCACGCAATCTCGCCGAGCAGGCGCTCGACGTCGACCACCGCGCGGCGCTGGTGCCGTGCGCGCCGCAGGCGCCGGCGCAGCCCGACGACGCCTGCGCCGAGCAGTTCGTCCGCACCGTCGGTGGCCGGCTGCTGCGCCGCCCGTTGACCGAGGACGAGGTCGCCGTACGGGTCGCCGTCGCCAACAGCGCCGCGGCCAGCCTGGGCGATTTCTACCAGGGTCTCGAAGCGGCGCTCTCGACGCTGCTGCTGTCGCCCGAGTTCCTCTTCCGCGTCGAGATCGCCGAGCCCGATCCAAACGAACCGCGGCGCGAGCGCCTGACCAGCGCCGCGATGGCGTCGCGACTGAGTTACTTCCTCTGGAACACCACGCCGGACGCCGCGCTCCTGGCGGCGGCGGAGCGCGACGAACTGGTCGACGACGCCGGGCTGGCGGCGCAGGTCGATCGGCTGCTCGATTCGCCGCGCGTCGAGGCAGCCGTGCGCGCCTTCTTTGCCGATCTCTACGGCTTCGACGAGATCGAGGACGGCCTGGTGCGCAAGGATCCGACGCTGTTCCCGGCCTTCAGCCAGGCGCTGATCAACGACGCCCGCGAGCAGACGCTGCGCGTCATCAGCGACCACCTGCTGGCCGACGATGGCGACTACCGCGATCTGTTCACCACGCGCCAGTCGTTCATGACCCGCACGCTCGGCCTGGTCTATCAGGTACCGGTGCGCAGCCCCGTCGGCTGGGAGCCCTACGTCTTCGCGGCCGACAGCGAGCGCGCCGGGTTGCTCACCCACGTCAGCCTGCTGGCCCTGCGCTCACACCCCGGGCGCAGCTCGCCGACCCTGCGCGGCAAGTTCGTCCGCGAGGTGCTGCTGTGCACCGACGTACCGCCGCCGCCGGGCGACATCGACTTCTCCGAGTTCGCCGAGGAGGGCGGCGAGAACCGGCGTACGGCGCGCGAGCGGCTGACGGTGCACGTCGCCGAGCAGGTCTGCGCCGGCTGCCACGGTCTGATGGACCCGATCGGCCTGGCGCTGGAGCAGCTCGACGGCATCGGCGCCCTGCGCGAGACGGAAAACGGCGTCGCGATCGACGCCTCGGGCGAGCTGAACGGGGTGCGCTTCGGCGACGCGATCGGCCTGGGCGAGGTGCTGTCGCGCGATCCCGGCCTGGGGCCGTGTTTCGTCGAGAGCCTGTACAAGTACGCCGTCGGCCGCGACGTCGCCGACGGCGAGCGCGACTGGCTGAGCGCCGAGCAGGCGCGGCTCGAGAGCACCGGCTATCACATGCGCGAGCTGCTGCGCCTGATCGCCATGAGCGAGGCGTTCCGGACGACGTCGGGTCTGCGCGTCGCCGAGGTCACCGCCACCCCGACGATCGACACGACGCCGGCGGGATCGCCGTCGCCGACCGGCACCGCGCGGCCGACCGACGGCAGCGTGCGCACGCCGACGCCGACGCCCGAGCCGAGCGCCACACCGCCGGCGGTGACCTTCGAGCAGATCCAGGACGACATCTTCACGCCGCGCTGTGCGACGCAGTTCTGCCACAGCCAGCAGACCAAGTCGGGCAACCTGATCCTGGCCGAGGGCGCCGCGTTCGCGTCCCTGGTCGGGGTGCTGCCGACCATCGAGGCGGCGCGCAGCGCCGGCATGCTGCGCGTCGATCCGGCCGACCCCGACAACAGCTTCCTGCTGCGCAAGCTGACCGAGCCGAGCAGCGGCACCTTCGGTTCGCGCATGCCGTTGATCGGCAATCCGCTCAGCGCGGCCGAGATCGACCTGATCCGCAGCTGGATCCTGGCCGGCGCTCCCGCGCCTGCGGCAGAGGGGAGCCGACCATGAGACGGACGATCAGCCGGCGCACGGTCCTGCGCGGCATGCTCGGCGGCGCCGCCGTTTCGGTCGGCCTGCCGCTGCTCGACTGCTTCCTCAACGGCAACGGCACGGCGCTGGCGCAGGGCGCGCCGCTGCCGCTGCGCTTCGGCACCTGGTTCTGGGGCTGCGGCATGAACCCCGACCGCTGGGTGCCGGAGATGGAAGGCGAGGACTACGATCTGCCGCCGGAGCTCGAGGCGCTGACCGGCCTCAAACAGCACGTCAGCGTGCTGAGCGGTTTCAACACCGTGCTCGACGGGCGGCCCAACCTGCCGCACTGGACCGGTGTCATGGCGACGCTGACCGGCTCGGTGCCGCGCGTCGAGCCCGAGGTGCCGGCGCCGACGCTCGACACCCTGATCGCGGCGCGCATCGGCACGACGACGCGCTTCCGCTCGCTCGAAGTGAATGCCACCGGTGTGCCCGGCCAGAGCTACAGCCGCGAGAGCGAGAGCATCGTCAACGCCAGCACCGTCTCGCCGCTCGAGCTCTACAGGCGCATCTTCGGTCCCGAATTCTTCGATCCCAGCGAAGGGCCCTTCGTCCCCGATCCCAAGACCGTGTTGCGCCAGAGCGTTCTGTCCGCCGTGCGCGAAGACGCCGCCCGCCTGGAGCGCCAGCTCGGCAGCCACGACAAGCAGCGCCTCGACCAGTACTTCACCTCGCTGCGCCAGCTCGAGAACCAGATCGCCGTGTCGCTCACGTCGCCCGATCTCGACGCCTGCCGGCGCCCGTCGGCGCCGGAGGGGGAGAACCCCGGCACCGAGCTGGCGCAGGCGCAGAGCACGCACCGGCTGATGACGGATCTCCTGGTCTTCGCGCTGCTCTGCGACCAGACGCGCGTCTTCAACATGCTCTTCTCGTGGGGGACGTCCGAGCTGCGCAAGAGCGGGGCGCAGACCGCGCACCACCAGTACACGCACGACGAGCTGGTCGATCAGGAGCTCGGCTACCAGCCCGAGGCGACCGCCTTCGTGCTCGAGTCGATGGACGCCTGGGCTGGCTTCGTCGAGCGCCTGGCCGCGACGCCCGAGGGCGACGGCTCGCTGCTCGACAACTGCCTCGTCCTGGCCCACTCCGAGAGCTCGTTTGCCAAATCGCACCAGGTGACCACCCTGCCCGTGATGATCGCCGGTCGCGCCGGCGGCCGCCTGCTGCCCGGCCAGCACGTGCGCGGCAACGGCGAGCCGGTGACGCGCATCGGCCTGACCGTGCAACAGACGATGGGCCTGCCGGTCAGCGAGTGGGGCACCGGCTCGCTGCAGGTCTCACGCCCGGTCGGCGCCCTCCTGGCGTAGTGGAGGGCGCCGGGCCCTCGGCGCCGGGGGCGCGGTGGGGGGCCTGGTCTGGACGGTGCCGATTGTCGTCGCCGAGAGCGGGTACCCAACCCGGTCTGTTCCCGCCAACCCCAGCCCCCGGCGCCGAGGGCCCGGCGCCCTCCAGGTTGAACTATGCGCTACTCGGGGCATGGCAATGTCCACTGGACTTCGCATGCCGTGAATAGCTAGTTTGGCGGCAACGGGCAGAGAGAGGGTTGATCGTCGTCGTGCACCGTCGTTCCGCTCCTTGGTGGCTCGCCCGCTGCACCCTGACCCTCTGTCTGCTGGCCGTCCGGGCCCCCGCGGCTGGCGCCGTCTGCGTCGGCGACTGCAATACCAACAACCAGGTCGCGATCAACGAGCTGATCCGCAGCGTCAACATCGCGCTGCTGCAGGCGCCGCTCAGCGAGTGCCTGGCGAGCGATGCCAACGGCGACGGCATCGTGCGGGTCAACGAGCTGATCGCCGCGGTCAACAACGCGCTGTTCGGCTGCGTGCTGGCCCCGACCCCGACCTTCACGCCGCCGCCCCCGACCCCGACGCCCACCGTGCTCGGCAACCTCGCCCCGCAGGTGAACGCCGGCGCGGACGTGCTGACCGCGTTCGACCAACAACCGGCGACGCTCAGCGGCAGCGCCAGCGACGACGGCCGGCCGAGCCCGGCGATGTTGGCGTTGCGCTGGGAGAAGGTCTCCGGCCCGGGCAGCGTCACCTTCGGCGCGCCGGCCGCGGCGACCACCAGCGGCATGTTCACGGCCATCGGTGTCTACGTCCTGCGCTTCAGCGCCGACGACGGCGAGCGCACCGGCAGCGACGAGGTGACGGTCGGGGTCGATCTCGCCGCGGCCAACCTGGCGCCGACGCTCGAGCCGATCGCCGACCAGGCCATCGCTCGCGGCACCGCCCTCAACCTGCGCCTGGTCGGCCAGGATCCCAACCCGTTCGACGCGCTGGCGTACAGCCTGGTCGAAGGCCCGACGGGAGCGACGGTCAGCCCCGACGGAATCTTCTCCTACGCGCCGACTGCGCTCGGCGCACACACAGTCAGCGTGCAGGTGCGCGACCCCGACGGCCTCGCGTCACAGCGCTCGTTCGAGGTCGCAGTGGTTGAGGGCAACCGCCCGCCCGCGCTCGGCGCGCTGGCCGACGCCGTCATTCCTTCTGGCGTGCTCTTCGCCCGCCTGTTGACCGCCACCGACCCCGATCCCGGCGACACGCTGACCTTCGCGCTGCTGTCCGGTCCCGAAGGGATGAACCTCGCCGGCGCGCAGCTGGCATGGGTGCCGGGTGCCGCCCATGTCGGTACCTTCGTCGTCAGCGTGCAGGTGACCGATGCCGGCGGCGCCGAGACGCAGGGCGAGTTCCGTCTCGTCGTGCCGGCCCCGACCGCGCCGACGGCGCGCGACGACACCTACGAAGTCATCCTCGGCCGGACGCTCAGCGTGCCGGCGGCCGGCGTGCTGGCCAACGACGCCAGCGTCGACGGCAGCCCGCTCACCGCGCAGCAGCTCACGCAGCCCGACAAGGGCAGCGTCACCGCCTTCGGCACCGACGGCGGCTTCACCTACGTCGCGCCGCCCGCGCTGCCGCCGCCGCCGCCGCTCGACGCTACCGTCAAGTACCAACTGCACTACGGCAACAACGTATTCAGCGGGCCCTACCCGCCGCTGGTGGCCGACATGGACGGCGACGGCAAGGTGGAGATCATCTTCTGGCGCAGCGACGCCATGGTCGTCGTGCACGGCGACAGCGGCGAGGAGCTCTTCTCCACCGGCCAGAGTCTGCCGGAGCCCTACCAGGGCTGTGCGATGTACGGCCGCGGCCTGGACAGCTTCGCGGCCGCCGACATCGACGACGACGGCGTCGTCGAGGTCGTCATGGGCGCCCAGTGCGCCGCCGACAACTCCAACTACATCTACGTCGCCGGCAACGCGACGCGCCTCCTCGCCCTCGCCTACGACGCGGCGGCGCCCTCGAAGTTCGTCGTCAAGTGGCTGTCCGAGCCGCTGGCGCCGCAGGTCCCGATCACGCCCGAGCAGGGCGGCGACGGCCACCTTTACGTGCCCTTCGGCGCCCAGGCTGCCTATACGGCCGTGACCGTCGCCCGCCTGCGGCCGACCGAGGCGCCGACCGTCCTGCTCGGCAAGAGCTACAGCAGCGGCGGCGGGCCGCAGAGCTCCTGCGGGCGGACGGTGCCCGGCAAGACGGATCCGCACTGCCGCATCGTCTTCGCCCTCGACGGCCCCAGCGGGGCGATGAAGACGCCGTACTACGCGACGCCGGACGACCCCGGCAGCGTCGGGCCCTACGGCGACGGCTCGCTCAGCGCGCCGTCCGCCGTCAGCGTCGCCGACGTCGATGCCGACGGCGAGCTCGAGCTGCTGTACCAGGGGACGCTGTGGAACGTCGACGGCACGATCAAGCGCCAGTTCGACGGCACCGCCACCACGGCGTCGGGTACCGCCGACTCGCTGCTCGTCGATCTCGACGGCGACGCCGCGATGGAGATCGTCGCCTTCGACAACGCCAACTACCGCCGCACCCACAACCTGCGCGCCTGGAAGGCCGACGGCCGGCTGCTGTGGAAGCTGACCTTCCCGGGCGACACCGTGGTCACTCGCCTCGGCGCCGCCGACATCGATCGCAGCGGCCGGCCGACGATCCTCTTCGCCATCCGCACGACGCTGTTCGCCGTCGACCACCAGGGACAGTTCAAATGGGTGCGTCAGTTCCCGCACGACGACGCCGGGTTTCACTCGCTCGTCAGCAACGGGGGCGCTGGCTTTCCGGTTTACGACCTCAACGGCGACGGCATCGTCGAGATCGTCGTGCAATTCAGCAAGAGCACGATTCTCTTCCTGCGCGGCGACACCGGCGAGACCCAGACGTCGTGGACCTACCCGGGCGCCGACAACCGGGGGTCGAGCAGCGTGCAGGCGCCGGTCATCGCCGACCTCGACGGCACCGGCGAGGCCAGCCTCATCTGGTACCACGACGTCAACCTGAACGATCACTCGTTCCTGCAGGTGCTGAAGGGCGCCAGCGCTCCCTGGCGCGCCGCGCCCTCGCATCTGAACCAGCGCGCCTTCTGGAGCACCAACTTCAACCCGGACGGCAGCGTGCCGGCGACCTATCCGCGCCACACCACCGACCCGCGCACCAACGTCTATCTGCAGCAACCGCCGGTGCCGTACACTCTCGAGCCGCGCCTGCGCACCCAGGCGCGGTTCACCTACGCCGCCCAGGACGGCCCGCTGGCCTCGGCGCCGGCGACGGTGATCATCGACATCCTGCCCGAGAACCGGCCGCCGTCGATCACGACGCTGCCGCCGGAAGCGCTGCCGGTCGCGGACTACCGCGACCAGCCGTACACCTTCCAGCTCGCCGGCGTCGATCCGGATCCCGGCGACGCGCTCACCTTCGGCCCCGCCGAGGAGCAGCGCTGCGGCTTCGAGGGCCGCGTGACGATCTCGCCACAGGGTCTGTTCACCTACTGGGGTCGCACCGGCTCCGACGATCGGTGCCTGTTCCGGGTCACACTCTCCGACGGCCAGGGTGGCGAAGCGACGGCGCCGATTGTCCTCTTCTTCACCCAGCAGACGAGCGTCGTGCCCGACGTCGTCGGTGAGAACCGCAGCACGGCGGTGGATGCGGTTCTGGGCCGCGATCTCACCCTGGCGCGGCAGGTCGAGCTGCCGTCGCTCGCCCCGGCCGGCGAGGTGCTGGCGCAGCAGCCGCCGGCCGAAAGTGAGGTCCTGCGCGGCTCGCGCGTGCAGCTCACCGTCTCGCTCGGCCCCGGCCCGCTCGACACCGACGCCGACGGCGACGGCTTCACCCCCAACCAGGGCGACTGCGACGACGCCGACCCGGCCTTCAGCCCCGGCCTGGCGGAGATCCCCGACAATGGCATCGACGAAAACTGCGACGGCTCCGAGCGCGTCGTGCGCGAGGTGCGCATCGCGCCGGCGCGCGCCCTGCGCGTCACCGGCGAGCAGGTCGCGTTCACGGCGACCGCCGTCTACCTCGACGGCACCAGCGCCGACGTCACCACGATGGCGAACTGGGCGTCGGCGGCGCCGGGCGTCGCGACCATCACGGCGGCGGGCATCGGGCGGGCCGTCGACATCGGCAGCGCCGCGCTGCGTTCGACCTTCGGCGGCGCCGTCGGGCAGGCGACCTTCACCGTCGCCGACCGCGCCGCCGGCGATCAGGATCCGCCCACGGCGGTCATCAGTACCCCGGCCGACGGCGGGACGGTGACCGGGCTGACGCAGATCACCGGCACCGCGACCGATGCCAACTTCCTGCGCTACGAGCTGGCGTTGGCGGTGGCCGAGGATGCGGCGTTCACCGTGATCGGCGGCGGCACCGCGGCGGTGGCCGACGGCGTGTTGGGGACCCTCGACCCGACGATCCTGCTCAACCAGATCTATACTCTGCGGCTGACCGTCTGGGACGCCAACGGCAATCAGTCGCGCACCGACGCGGCCGTCCAGGTGGCGGGTGAGCAGAAGATCGGCAACTTCACGATCGCGTTCACCGATCTGTCGGTCGCCCTCGCCGGTCTGCCGATCGAGGTGGTGCGCACGTACGACAGCCGCGACGCGCGCCAGGGCGATTTCGGCGTTGGTTGGAGCCTGCAGGTCGAGTCGCTGCGGCTGTCGGCCAACCGCCTGCTCGGCACCGGCTGGCAGGTGGTCAGACCCGGCGTGACGTTCGGCGTGCGGGCGACCCACGAGCACTTCGTCAGCCTGACCCTGCCGAACGGTCGGGTCGAGCAGTTCGACCTGCGCATCTCACCGGCGGTGTCTCCCCTGGTGCCGCTCTCCTCGGTCGTCGCCTCGTTCGTGCCGCGCCCCGGCACCCTGGGCCGCCTGGAAAGCCTCGACAACGGCAACCTGCTGATCGTCGACGCGCAGCCCGGCGACGTAGAGCTTCTCGATGATACGACCCTCAATCCCTATGCCCCGCAACGCTTCCGCTACATATCGCTCGACGGCACCGCGACCGAGATCCATGCCGCGCTCGGCGTGCAGCAGGTCACCGACCCGAACGGGAACACGCTGACGTTCGGTCCCACCGGCATCACGCATTCGGCCGGCCGCAGCGTGACCTTCGTCCGCGACGGGCAGGGCCGCATCACCCAGATCACCGAGCCCGGCGGGGGCGTCCGTCGCTACGCGTACGACGCCAATGGCGACCTGGTGTCCAGCACGGACCAAGCGGGCGGGGTGACGACCTATCGCTACAACGCCGCGCACGGGCTGATCGACATCGCCGATCCCAGCGGCAACCATCCCGCCCGCAACGAGTACGACGACGACGGACGCCTGATCGCCACCGTCGACGCCGAGGGCCGCCGCATCGAGTTTTCGCACAGCGTCGACACGCGACAGGAGGTGATCACCGACCGTCTCGGCCATGTCACGGTGCTGGAATACGACGACGCGGGTAACGTCGTGTCGAAGACCGACGCGCTCGGTCACCGCACCGAGCTCACCTTCGACGCACGCGGCAATCAGCTCACCATCACCGACCCGCTCGGTCGCGTGGCCAGCAAGACCTACGACACGCGGGACAACGTTCTGAGCCAAACCGATGTCGACGGCAACACCACGACGTTCACCAGCGACGCGGCCGGCCGACCGCTGAGCGTCACCGATCCCGAGGGGGGCGTGACGACCAACGTGTACGATGAGAGCGGCAATCTCACGCAGGTGACCGATCCGCGCGGCGCCGTGACGCGCCACACCTATGATGCCGCAGGCAACCGCCTCACCACCACCGACCCACTCGGCCGCGTGACGCGCTCGACCTACGACGCCCTCGGCAACCGCACGTCGGATACCGATGCCCTGGGCCGGGTGACGACGTATGCGCACGACGCCAACGGCAACAAGGTGTCCGAGAGCCGCACCCGCACACTGCCCGGGGGCGGGACGCAGACCCTGACGACGCAGCTGGCGCACGACGCGCTCGGCCGCCCCATTACCACCACGGACGCGCTCGGCAACCAGACGACCATCGCCTACAGCCCGCTCGGCGACGGCCAGAAGATCGCCGCATTCGCCGATGGCAACGGCAATCCGGTCGACATGGAGTACGACGGGCGCGGCGATGTCACCCGCGCCGCCTTCGCGGACGGCTCGGCGGTGCTCAACGCCTACGACGCCGAGGGCCGTCTGAGCGGCGTCACCAATCGGGACGGACGAGTGTCGGAGTACGAATACGACGCGCTGCGGCGGCAAACCGCGGTCATCAATCCGGACGGCACGCGTACCAGCAAGACCTACGATGCGGCCGGCCGGATCCTCACCGAGACCGACGAGCGCGGCAACACGACGAGCTATGCGTATGCCGCCAACCAGCAGACGGTCACCGACGCGCTGGGCCGTCTCACCGTGCACGATTTCGACGGTCTCGGGCGCCGGGTGCGGCTCATCGATGCCCTCGGCCGCATCACCAGCTACGAGTACGACGGCCGGGGCAACTTGACCAAGACCACCTTTGCCGACGGATCGACCAGGGTCTCGACGTACGACCTCGCCGGCCAAAAGCTCACCGACGTCGACCAGGCGGGACGGACGACGCGCTACGCCTACGACGCGGTGGGTCGCCTGGCGAGCGTGACCGATGCGCTCGGCGGGGTCGCCGCCTACACATACGACGAGGTGGGCAACCTCATCGCCGAGACCGACGCCAACGGGCACGTTACGGCGATGGAGTACGACGCTCTCGGCCGGATCACGACGCGCCGGCGGCCGCTCGGCCAGCAGGAGACGTTCACCTACGACGCCAACGGCAACGTGCTCACGCACACCGACTTCAACGGGCAGACGACGACGTTTGCCTACGACAGCGCCAACCGCTTGCTGAGCAAGACGCTGCCGGCTGCCCCCGCCGTCCCCTACGCGCACAGCAGCGCCGGCCTGCGCACGGCGGCGGGCGGCGACCGCTACCTCTACGATGCACGCGATCTGCTGGTGCAGGAGACCAAAGCCGGTGGGGCCGTCATCTCCTATCGGTACGATGCGGCGGGCAACCGCATCACCGTCGTCCCGCCGTATGGCAGGACGGAGTACACCTACGATGCTCTCAACCGCCTGGCGATGGTCGTCGATGGGTCCGGCTCGACCACGTACGCGTACGACGCGGTCGGCAACCTGGCCTCGACCGAGCAATCCAACGGCACCAGGGTGACCTACGCCTATGATGCGCTGAACCGCCTCACCCGGCTGACCAACTTCGGCGCGGGCGGCCTTCTTTCCCAGTACGACTACACCCTGGGCCCGATCGGCAACCGCCTGGTGGCCGTCGAGTCGGGGCCCGCGACCACGGGTCGCACCGTGTCGTACACGTACGACGCGCTCTACCGGCTGACCGGCGAGTCGATCGACGGGCCGGGCGTCGCGGACGATCAGGCGACCACCTACGTCTACGACGCTGTCGGCAACCGGCTCGAGAAGACAACGGAGGCCGGCCTCGAGACTGTCACGGTGAGCTACTCCTACGACAACAACGATCGCCTGGTCAGTGAGACCAGCGCCGTGGCCATGGCCCAGGCGCTGCCGGGTCAGGGCCCCCGCCACGTTGCCGCAGCATATGCGCTCTCGCCGTTCCTGGCGCTGACCTTCGCGGTTGGAATGACCTGGCGTCAGCGCAACGCGCTCGGTCGGCGCGCGCGGCGGCGCCTGCTACGGACCCGGTTGGTCGCCCTCGTCCTGATTGCCGAGGCGATCTTCGCGCCGGCCATCTCCCACGCCGGTGTGGCTGCCCGGCCCGCGCCGCAGCTGGCCGCGCCGCTGCAACTGCCGACCGTGACGATCTACACCAACGACGCGAACGGCAACACGCTGAGTCGCAGCGACGGCGTGAATGCGGACACGTATACGTACGACGGCGAGAACCGACTGATTGCGGCGGAGGTCGAGCTGGGGCCAAATCCAGGCGCGGTGAGTTACACCTACGACGCCGACGGCCTGCGCACGAGCGCGACTGTGGACGGCGTCACCACCACCTTCCTGGTCGACAAGAACCGCGATCATCCGCAGGTGCTGAACGAAACGACCGGCGCGTCGACGACCACATACATCTACGGTCACGACCTGTTGCGCCAGACACAGCCGGTCATTGGCACGCGCACGTACCTCTTCGACGGGCAGCACTCGACCCGTCAGCTGACCAACACCGGCGGCGCGGTGACCGACGCGTACACGTACGATGCGTTCGGGGTGTTGCTGGCGTCGACCGGCAGTACGCCGAACCTCTATCTGTTCGGCGGCGAGCAGCTCGACCCCAACGTCGGGTTCTACTACCTTCGCGCCCGCTACTATGCGCAGGCCGTCGGGCGCTTTCTCACCGCCGACCCCGCCACCGGCAGCATCTACGATCCGGCCTCGCTGCACCGCTACCTGTACGCGCACGCCAATCCCGTCTCCAACAGCGATCCCTCCGGCCGCGAGACGGCCCTCGAGCTGTCGGTCAGTACCTTCATCATCGCCGTGCTCGTCGGCGCGGTGGTCAAGGTGTTCGGTGACACGATCAGCACCCTCGTCCGTCTCGGGCGGCTGCCGACCCTCAGGGAAGCGCTGAACTCGGCCGCCCTCGGCGGGATCGGGGGCGCGATCGGCATCCTGGTCGCGACGCTCGGCAGTGGGCTTCTGGCGATCGGCGTCGGTATCGTCATCAACTCGATCTTCTCGATCCTGCTGCTGCACCAGTCGCAGGACATCTATTCCCAAGACGTCTTGAACTCGATCTTCCTCGGCATCGTCGGCACGGTCCTCGGCAGCGCCGCGGGCGCGATCTCCGGCACCGCGCTGGCCCCGCTGTTCAACGACCAGAACATCATCAAGCTCTTCACCACGGTGTTCTCGTTCGCCCTCTTTGGAGCGTTCAATCAGCAGGTCTCCGCGCTGATCTCCAAGCCGCTGCTCGGCGGCAACGACAAGAAGAACGAGCTGTTCTGGCGACAGTACGAACGGTGCCCTGAGCCCCTCGTCGCGCTCGGCTGCGGGTAGCGCGCGGGCGTGACCGTGAAGCAGGGACTCAGGCAGCGAGCCAGCGCCGGATGACCGCGTAGACGTCGGGCCCTTCGAGCAGATCGAGGTGCCCGAGACCCGCGCCCACCCACCGCCGCGATTCGGGGAAGTGCAGCGCGCGCGCCGGGTCGTCGTGCTCCCCCAGCGCGCTCGCCACTGGCACGAGGCCGTCGCCCAGCCGCCCGAGCCGACCCGCGAGCGTCGCCGCGACGGCGTAGCATTCGACGTCGGCGGGCAGCGGTAGCAGCCGGCGTCGATCGTCATGGTGCTCGAAGCGGTCGGCGCCGTGCCAGTCCTCGTCGACCAGGTTGCCGTGCCGCAGATCGGTGATGCCGGCGCTGCGCAGCCTGCCGAGGCGGGCGAGCGAGGCGAGGTAGGGGCTGATCCCGACGGTGCTGTGAAACCGATGGCCGGCGCGCTCGAGCGGCGCGCCGTGATGCGGCGTGCCGAGGAACACGAGGCGGCGCAGATGCCGCGGCCAGGCCAGGCGATCGGCGACCGCATAGTGATGCGCGCTGCGTGCGACCAACCCGCCCATGCTGTGGGCGAGGATCGAGAGCTCCTCGACTGGACGCGGCCAGGCCGCGATCAACTCCTCCAGCAGTGCGGCGAGGAGACGGCCGTTGTCGGAGACGTGACGGCCACTGTTGTAGTGCAGATAGACCGGCGTGCAGCCGGTCTCGCGCGCCAGCGCTGCGCCGTGGTCGTGTCGGTTGCGTGCCCACTGGCGGTCGCTCATGCAGAGGCCGTGCGCGAGCAACACGATTCGCCCGCTTGCGGCGGGTAACGCCGCCGCGAGCGCCCCACGCTCGAGCCGCAGCACCACCCCGCCGGCGCGCAGGCGCATCGGGATGGCGAGCGGGTTCTGGGTCGCGTGCAGGTGATCGCCGATCACGCCGTTGAGCGCACTGCGCAGCCCGTCGCCCTGCGGCCCCGCCTGTCCGGACGTGCCGAGCAGACCCAGGGGGGCGTCGACCATTGCCCCAGTTGCGCCGGCCACCCAGCGGATACCGCCGTAGACGAAACCCGCGATCCCGCTCGCGCGCTCGCGGGGACGCCCGTCGAACGGCGCCGGCAGCGCGGCGATGTTGGCGTGCATCCCCTCGACGATCCGAGTTGCCTGATCGACGGCCTCGAAGACCAGGCGCACGGCGCCGCGCGCCACCGCGCCGGTGGTGTCCTCAGAATCTTGGGCGATTGCCATGACGAGCCCTCTGATCACTTCGTGATCGTTCGTATACAATTGTATACGGGACGCTGTCAATGATGGGCACAGAATGGAGACGGGGGCTTCCTTCGCTATGCCCAAGAAATCGGGGCGCGGCCGGGTGGAGCTATCGCTGCTGTGGCTTCGAGGGTCCCTTCCCCCCTTG
>JBOHWA010000570.1:0-3099 GCA_050735855.1 Binatia bacterium | reverse complement strand
CCCTCCAGGTCAGTGGGCCATCGTCGTGTCGGTGATCGCGCCGGCGCTGCCGGTATCATCGGTCAGCGGGTCGATGATCACCGGCACGCCCGCCAGCGCCGAGGTGAAGAACACGGCGCGCTGGCGGAACGATTCCACCGCGCCCTGCGCGCAGTAGTGGCCTTCGTTGGCGCTCGTGGGGGACAGGACGACGCAGCCGGGCGTCGGGTCGATGCCCTCCACGCCGACCGGAACGTACTGATAGAATGCCGAGGTCGTCTCGGCGTCGATGTTGCCGCTCAGCGGCCCTTCGGCCTGGTCGAGGAAGGGCACGGCGCGCTGGATGGTCAGCAGGTGCGGGATCGGGCCCATCGCCCAGGCGAGCGAGTCGGTGGCGTGGTTGGGCACCAGCGAGTCCTCGAGCCCCTCGATCACCAGGATGCTCGCCTTGCGCGTCGTGCCGGCAACGGTCAGCGGCTCGCGGTAGAGGAAGCGGGCGTGGTTGTGGGCGTCCTGCGGATCGAAGTTGGCCTGGAAGAGTGCCAGGCCGAGCCAGATCTCGGCCGGGGTCAGGCTCGGATAGATGGCGCCCAGCACGGTGAGGAAGGTGTTGGCCGCCTGATGGATCAGCACCTCGCCGAGGCGGGCGCCGCCGGCGACCAGCGCCGCGGCGCGGATCTCCGGCGCGTAGGGCAGGAAGCCCGGACCGTTGTTGGCGCCCTCACTGATGCCCAGGTAGCCGCGCGGCAGATCGACGGCCAGCTCGGGCACGCCGTCGGGGGCGTCGATGGGCAGCACGTCGAGCCTGCCGAGACCGTCGAGCATGCGCAGGAAGGCGAGCTGTTCGGCGCGCGTCTGGGCCCAGAACTCGGGCACGCGCTGCTCGCTGACGATGCCATCGAGCACCGGCGCCACCTGCTGCAGGATCGCCGTATCGGGGTTGGTCGCACCCGGGCTGAGCTCGCGGTTGAGCACGTCGGTGAAGCCGATGACGGCGAAGCCGAGCGAGGCGAGCGAGCGCCGCGCCGCGCTCGGCACCTCGGCCTCCGAGCTGCCCGGGTTGCCGTGCTGGTACATGATCAGCGGCACCGGCCCATCCAGCGCGGCGCGCGGCAGCGCCAGGGTGAAGGGAATCGCCTTGCTGCCGGTCTGGCGCGGCGTGCCGTCATCGGCGCGGTCGAAGTAGCGCGCCGGCATGCCGCTGCGCGGCAACCGCCATTCCGGCGCCTGCCAGGTGCCGCGCACGATGGCGACGAGGTTGGGGTCGTCGCTCGGCGTCACGCTGTCGATCTGCGCCGCCGGCGGCGGCGCCGCCAGCACCTGCTGCTTCACCGCCAGCTGATCGCGCGGGATGATGTCGCTGGAGCGAATGCTGATGCGCAGCGCCAGGGCGATGTCGTCGCGAGCGAGCGGCGGCGTCACGCTGGCGCCCAACTCGTCGAGCATCGGCTCGACGATGGCGCGCAGGCGGTCGAACTCTGCTCCCGGGCTGACCGCTTCTGGGTCGAGCAGCGCGGCGAACGCCGCAGAGGGACCGAACGGCCGCGACGGATCGATCAGCACGCGGCGGCTGACGACCAGCGCGTACTGGCCGCCAGGAGTGAGCGGAATCGAGGGAAAGACCAGCAGCGAGTGCGACACCACCTCGGCCACGCTGGTGTCGGTGCGCGCCTCGAGGCGGAAGGGCACCCGGGCGCCGAACGTCGGACTGTCCGGGTCCAGGTCGAAGAGGCCGACGGTGGCCAGCGGGTTGAGCGAGTCGGCCGGCGTCGACGGCAGCGTGGCGAGGTCCGGCGCCTCGGAGAGCTCGACGACGAAGTGCGCGATCGGGCTGAAGCCGTCGTTCAGGTTGGTCTCCGGCAGCAGGCCGCCGAAGATCGCCTCGAAGGTCGCCGGCCGACCGGCCGGCAGCGGCACGGTGACACGCCGGCCGGTCGGGGTGGCGGCGTCGGCAACGAGGAAGAAATCGTCCGGGAACGGCAGCAGCCCGTCGCTGGCCGGGCGATCGTAGATCACCGTCGGGCTGGCGCCCTCGGGCGCGACGGTGAAGGTGATCGGCGCCTGGCCGGGCAAGGCGATGGTGCAGGTCTCGCCGGCGGGCAGCAGATCGATCGGGTTCAGCACGATCACGTCCGGCAGCACCGCGTGGGCGCGCGCCGCGCCACCGCTCGCGCAGCTCAGCGCGTCGCTCGGCACGTCGAGGGGATTGGCCGCCTCGGCGAACTCGAGCCGAATCCACGCCGTGCGCGGCACGTTGGTGGCCCCGTCTGAGGGATCGCTGGTGCGCAGGGCAGGCAGCATCTCCGGCGGACAGCCGTCGAGCGAGTCGCGCACCGCGCGGATGATGTCGGCGATGGTGATGCAGACGTCGCCCACTGGCTCGCACGGCTCCAACCCATACGAGCACGCCGCCACGGGGGTACTGCCCAGCGCGATGCTCACCACGATGATGAGCTCGTTGATCGCAACGGATCCGCTTGCGTTGCAGTCGCCGGTACAGCGCGCCTGGACGGCCGGCGTGACGAGGCAGAAGCAGAGCGCGACGAGGACTGCGAGGCCGCGGACGGTCATAGGATCCCCCCTGTGAGCATCAGAACGCCGGGCGGCGGCAAAGGCAAACCGCACAGACCCAAATGGATCAGAATCAATCCTAGCCCTAGCCCTAGCCCTAGCCCTTGCCCTGTATGAAACGGCTCAGTCTCAAAGCAATGGAGGCTGAACCATCTGATTCAGGGCTAGGGCTAGGGCTAGGGCTAGGGTCGAGATTGATCCATATCAATATGACCTGTCGCGCCTCGCAGCGCGCCCTTCACCCTTCGGCGAAGAGGTACTCGAGATCGTCCTTGGTCAGCGTGCGGGCGAAGCCGCCTTCGCCGAGGACGTCGCGCACCAGGGCGGCCTTGCGTTGTTGCAGCTCCCAGATCTTCTCTTCGATCGTGCCGGCGGTGAGCATACGGTAGGCGATGACCGTGCGGTCCTGGCCGATGCGGTGCGTGCGGTCGATCGCCTGCGCCTCGACCGCCGGATTCCACCACGGGTCGAAGAGCACCACGTAGGACGCCGCGGTGAGGTTGAGGCCGGTGCCGCCGGCCTTGAGCGAGATCAGGAAGACGGCTGGAT
>JBOHWA010000569.1:0-6779 GCA_050735855.1 Binatia bacterium | reverse complement strand
ATCGAGGTCCTCGACGTAGCGGGTGACATGGTCGGCGACCTCGCGCAGCCGCAGGCGGTCGCGGTCGTCGAGCACCGGCGTCTTCGCGCCGATCAGCCCGATCAGCGCATCGCGCTGCGGGCCGATGTGGCGGCGCAGTGCGATGGCCTGGCGGCGCAGCGCGGCGAGGCGCAGGCGTACCATCTCGCCGGACGACTCGATGAAGTCGATCTCGAGGGCATCGAGTCGCTCGTCGAGCCCTGCCACCACCGGGCCGATCCGGTTCGCCAGGTGGCCGGCGATCGAGACGAGTATCCCACCTGGTCCGATGGGGCCCTGGGCGGCCTCGATCTCGGTCTGCACGTCCTGCACCGCCATGAGGCGCCGCCGCCGCACGGTGATGATGCGCTCCTCGTTGACCCAGATCCGCAACGCGACCATGTCCTCCGGGTCATCTCCCGGGTTGAGGTTGACGCCGCGCATCACCACCAACCAGCCGTCGGGCAGCGGCGTGCACCGCGGCCGCGTCTCCGGCTCGAGCAGCGCTTCGACGGCGACGGCGTCGAGACCGCTCTGCCGGCGCAGCCACGCCTCCGTGTTCGGGTCGCCGCGGTCGAGGTGCACCCAGAGCGGCCCCGCCTCGGGCCGCCAGACGGCGATCTTCTGCCAATCGACCAGGCGTCCGCCGCCGACGCGGTCGAGGACGTAGGATCGGATCAGTCCGTCATCGCTGCCCATGTTGGTCCAGCCCAGCTGCTTCCGGGCGCCGATGATTGTCGATATGTCCGCACGGCGCAACCACCGCCGGCGCCGGATCGCCCTCGCCGCGGCCCCGCCACAGGCCGCGCCAGGCGGTGGTCGCCGCGCGCCAGCGTATTGACCGGCACTGGTCGCTCTGCAACGGTCATCGTCGCATGGCGAGACTCGACGAGCGCCGTTTGTCGGCCGAGGCGACCAAGCACTTCCACGGTACGCCGGCCGAGCGTATGGCGACGGCGATGAGGCTCGGCCGCGAGGTGCTGGCTCTGTTCCTGGCGACACAGCCCACCGGCACCAGCCGGCCACTCGCTCGCCAGATCCTGCAGCGCAACACCCACCGTGGCCGGCGCCCGTCTGCCGTTACGGGCTGACGATGGACGCGGCGGCCAAGGTCATCCGACACCTCGAGAACCAGGGCGTCGCAGCGGCCATGATCGGCGGCCTCGCGTTGGGAGCGCACGGCGTGGCGCGTGCGACCCTCGACGCCGACATCCTGGTGGCAGAGCCAGCCGTCCTCGCGGCTGAGTTCTGGATCGCGCTGCCGGAGCTCGGCGCCCCCGAGATTCGTCGCGGCGACGCCGACGATCCGCTGCTCGGCGTCGTGCGCTTCACCGCGGCGGACGAGCCGGTCGACGTGATCGTCGGGCGCGGGACGTGGATCGTCGCGGTGCTCGAACGCCGGTTGCGCATCGAGGCGTTGGGACACTCGCTCCCGCTGGTGGACCGAGCCGACCTCGTGCTGCTCAAGCTCTTTGCCGCCGGTCCCCAGGATCTGCTCGACGTCCGTCTGCTGCTCGCGGCCGACCAGGGCGACCTGCGCCGCACAGTCGAGCAGCGCCTGCCGTCCGTGCCGGCAGCCGTTCGAACGATCTGGCAGACGCTCCAGTCGCCCTGAGCGACGCGGCGCGTCCGGCTGTACCGGTGCGGCGCGGGATCGCGCGGCGCGCCAGCACGCGCTCCCTACACACGTCACGCGGCGGCGTTGGATCAGCGCAGCGGCGGCGTCGCCGTCGGCGCCTGGGTGGGGGCGACAGTCGGTGTGACGGTCGGCACTGAGCGCACCACCTGCGCCATGTTGGACGGCGCGCTGACGTAGCCGTCGAGCGTCGCGGCGAACACCAGATAGCTGTAGAGCTCGCCAACCTGGGTGTCGCTGTCGAGATAGCGAAAGCGCCGCGCCTGGCGTAGCCGGTCGCGGTCGGCGACATCGATGCTGGTCAGCAGGCTGTACGGGCCGCCGCTGACACTGCGCTCGATGGTGAAGCCGGCGAGGTCGAAGAGGTTGCCACCGTCCGCCGTGCTCTTCGGCCGCCGCCACGACAGGCGCACCCCTTCGATCGCGTTGACCACCGTCAGGCTCTCGATGGTCGCCGGGGCCACCGCCTCCGGCGGTCGGACGGCGGTCTTGCGCCCGCAGGCCGACCACGCCACCGCGGCCAGCATCAGGGTCGCGAGCAACAGCGCGGACGGTCGAAGCGACGGCATCGGCGGAAGCTATCGTCGCGGCCGGCGGGTCGTCAACGAGCCGGGGGCCTGCGAGGGGGCGCGGCCGAGAGAACTGGCGCAACGCCGAGACGCGCTCAACGGCTCGTGGGCTCCGAGCGCAGCGACCCTCGATCGAGACCCAGGTCGGTCATCATGGTGACCATACGGTGATCAAATGCGAGGGAAGATCGATTGACCCCCGGGGGCGCTTCAGGTGAGCCTGGCCGGATGGATGTTGCGGTTCCCACTCCGTCCCGTCGCACCGGGCGCTTTGCCCGCACGCTGGGCGCACTAGTCCTCCGTCTGTTCGGCTGGCGGGTCGAGGGACAGCTCGGTGCGGTGCCCAGGGCGGTGCTCATCGCCGCGCCGCATACCTCGAACTGGGACTTCGTCTTCATGCTCGCCTGCGCCTACGTCCTCCACCTCCGTCCGATGTGGCTCGGCAAACAGCAGATGTTCCGCTGGCCCTTCGGCGGTTTCATGCGTTGGCTCGGCGGGGTGCCGGTCAACCGCGGGCAGCGCGACGACCTCGTCCGCCAGGTGGTGGAACGCTTCGCCGCCACTCCGGAGCTGCTCCTGGTCGTGCCGCCAGCGGGCACGCGCGGCAGGGCGCCGCACTGGAAGTCGGGCTTCTACCATATCGCCAGTGGCGCCGGTGTGCCGATCGTCTGCACCTTCCTGGATTATCATCGGCGTGTGGGCGGCATCGGTCCGGCCATCATGCCGTCCGGCGATCTGTGCGCCGACATGGACTTGATCCGCGACTTCTACGAGGGCGTCACCGGCATGTACCCGGAGCAGGCCACACCAGTGCGGCTGCGCGAGGAGGACCTCGCGACGTGCAACTCGTCGGCGGCCGGCTGAGCGCTGGCCTCCGAGCACTGCATCGCTATTGCCAACGCGGCTCGGTGGGAACCGCGCCCTCCGTGATCTACACGCGAAGGTGCTTCAACCGCCGCTCCACGTTGTTCGGCGCCGTACCGCCTCCGGCGCAGCGACGCTTCACTGCGGCGTCGCGCGACAGCCAGCGGCGCACGTCGCGGCCGAACACGGGTGAGAACCAGTGTTCGATCCCGCTACGAAGTCGGCCGCACGCGATAGACATTCAGGCGCTCGGCCGGCACGCCGATCGGTACGTGTTCGAGCTGAAACCGGCCGAGGTGGAGCTCCTTGCCGGCGAGAACATCGCGCAGTACGCCGAGCGATGTGCCCGAATGCCAGCGGGGGGGATTGCCGGCGATGACCAGCCACCTGACGTGGTAGCGCTCCAGGACGGCCTCGATGGCGGCTTCGCCGTTGTACGGAATCGATACGGTGGGACTCTGCGTGTATGCGATCATATACCACGGCACGTTGGAAGCGGCCGGTTCGCCCCCGAGCACCTCGTCGAGTCGCGTCAGGTCGTGTTGGTACGGAAGGTTCGGCCTCGCCGGATATTCGTGAACCACCGAAAGCCTGCTCAGAGGGACGGCGCACAGTGCCCAGACGATTGCTCCGACCACCACGGCGCGGACGCGGCGGTGGTTCCCGCGTTCGACCACTGCGGTGAGCAGGGCGAGAACCGCGTCGAGTCCGATCGCACCGGCGAGAACGACGAGCGGCGCGAACACATGCGGGGCGCGGAACGGAGCAAAGCCGGGTCCAGCGACCCAGACCACGAGCGAATACCCTCCAAAGCAGAGCACCCAGATCAGCCACGGGGTGGCCGATCGATGCCGGAACAGACCAAACACCCCGAGGAGAGCGAGACTGGGCCACCAGGGCGCTGCGGGCGTGAAGGGCATCACGGCGAAGACGAACGCCGCGAATATCATTCGATGGAAGACGTAGTCGAGGTTGAACCAACGCAGAACGTTCTGCGGCCAGGAGGTCCCGGTGGATGCCCCGAAATCGTACACGTCCTCGAACCTGGGCAGGAGCGGAACCGCCTGAGGCCCCGGTGGCAAAAGGGTGCCGAACGAGATGAAGCTCCACAGGACGTAGGTTCCGATACACGCGAGCACCACGAGAATGACCCTGCCCGGACGGCGCGTCTTGTCCGAGCCCATCGCTTCCCGAAGGACAACGGCGAGGGAGATCAAAGCGAAGAGGACCAAGCCGTCGCCTCGGGCGAGCAGGATGCAGAACGCGGACAGAATCGCGAGGATGGAAGCGCGCCGGCAAAACGCGATGAGCGACAGCAAGAGGAAGAGCTGGACGATCGCGACGCTCTCGGGTTGGAATCGGTACACGTCCATCGCCGGCGAGAACGCCAACAGCATCACGGCGAGCAGTTGGGACGCGCGGTGACGCAGCGGCAGTGCGAAGCAGACGAGATACCAGAATGCCAGCAGCGACACGGCGGCGATCACGCTCATGGTCACGATGGCGGTCTCGGGCGTGGCGCCGAATACGACCAGGGGCGGCACCAAGAGCAGAGACGTCAGACAGCCCCAGTAGTCGAACGGAGCGTGTACGATACCGACGGGAGGATGGATGAAATGCCAAACAATCGGCTCCTCGAAGCGACCGGTGAGGGCGAGGTGACGAGCCACGCCATAGTAGTAAGCGCCGTCGTTGTAGAGGATTTCGTGAAGCGACGACCCG
Source organism: Binatia bacterium (assembly GCA_050735855.1). Taxonomy (GTDB): domain Bacteria; phylum Desulfobacterota; class Binatia; order HRBIN30; family CADEER01; genus JBOHWA01. The sequence goes on along the minus strand of JBOHWA010000569.1, from coordinate 1,970 downwards.
GTCACGATGTAGAGGACGCCAACCAACAAAACTAACGCCAGGAGGCATGACTCCCACGCACCCATCCCTCGGGGTTCCCCAGATGGGGCCAGGAGGGCGACACGCCTCGGCGACGCCGAGCCATCGACCATCGTGACTGCCCACACGACGAGCGACGCAAGGAGGACTGCGGCGCCGACGGCCGTGTGGTAGGACGCGGGCACCCAGCGGAGAAAGGGAAGAAGCGCGAGGGGCAGTAGTGCAAGCTCGCGGCGTTCTGCTCCCCGCTCCTCCACCGGGCCCACCGGGCGAGCAGCAGAGGTTCGCCGGTCGGAAGAGGGGGCACCCATCGACCGTGCCACGCTTCCACGGCCGCGGCCCAATACGCAAACTTGTCTCTACTCTTCTGTGGCCCAAGCGGGCCCCTCGACGATGGGTGGTTGGCTAGCAACCTTCCTACACACCAAGGGTTTTCAGCCGGCGCTCGACGTTGGCCGGCGCGGTGCCGCCGAGCGCGCGGCGGCGCTTCACGGCCGCGTCGAGCGACAGCCAGCGGCGCACGTCGCGGGCGAAGACCGGCGAGAACTGGCGCAGCTCGGCGAGGCTGAAGTCCTCCAGGCCGCGGCCGGCGGCGATGGCGGCTTGCACGATGGCGCCGACGACGCCGTGCGCGTCACGGAACGGGACGCCCTTCGTGGCGAGGTAGTCGGCCAGTTCGGTGGCCAGCGTGTAGCCCGTCGTGGCCGCGGCGCGCATGCGGTCGGAACGAACCTTCAGCCGCGGCACCATCGCGGCGAGCACCTCGAGTGAGGTGCGCACGGTGTCGACGCTGTCGAAGACCGGCGCTTTGTCCTCCTGCAAGTCGCGGTTGTAGGCCAGCGGCAGGCCTTTCAGCACGGTGAGCAGGTTGACCAGGTTGCCGTACAGGCGGCCGGTCCTGCCGCGCACCAGCTCGGCGACGTCTGGGTTCTTCTTCTGCGGCATCATCGAACTGCCGGTGGCGAAGGCGTCGGGCAGCTCGATGAAGCCGAACTGCTGTGACGACCACAGCACGATCTCGTCGGCGAAGCGGCTCAGGTGCATGCCGAGAATGGCCAGCGCGGCGAGCAGCTCGGCGGCAAAGTCGCGGTCGCCGACGGCATCGAGGCTGTTCTCGCTGATCGCGGCGAAGCCGAGCTGGCGGGCGACGAAGGCGCGGTCGATCGGGAAGGTCGTGCCGGCCAGCGCGCCCGAGCCGAGCGGTAGCACGTCGGTGCGCTTCAGACAGTCGGCCAGACGCGCGTCGTCGCGCGCCAGCATCTCGACGTAGGCGAGCAGGTGATGGGCGAAGAGCACCGGCTGGGCCGGCTGCAGGTGCGTGAAGCCGGGCATGACCGCGTCGACATGCCGCCGCGCCAGCTTGCCCAGCGCCTGCTGCATGGCGGCGAGCCCGACCCGTATGGTGCCGATCGCGTCGCGCACGTAGAGGCGCAGGTCGAGCGCTACCTGATCGTTGCGGCTGCGCGCGGTGTGCAGCTTGCCGCCGGTCGGCCCGATGCGCTCGATTAGGCGACGCTCGATCGCCATGTGGATGTCCTCGTCCTGCGGCTTGACGCGGAACGTCCCGCCGTCGAACTCGCGCTTGATCGCCTTCAGCCCGCCGACGATGCGCTGCGTGTCGCGCTGCGGGATGATGCGCTGCCTGGCCAGCATGCGGCAGTGCGCGACGCTGCCGGCGATATCGTAGGGGTACAGACGGCAGTCGATCGGATACGAGGTGGTGAACGCCTCGACCAGGGGATGTGTCGCCTCGGCCATGCGGCCGCCCCAGGCTTTCCTTCTCGCCGGCGACTTAGCGGGCATGGCGAAGATGGTACGCCGGTGCGCCGGTGCGCCGGTGCGCCGGTGGGTAGAATGTATCGACTGATTGGGTCCCGGCGCTGGAAAGAATCGCGGACGTACTTTCGAGGGTCCCTTCCCCCCTTGCGGGGGAAGGACAGGATGGGGGGAAG
>JBOHWA010000568.1:0-2107 GCA_050735855.1 Binatia bacterium | reverse complement strand
TCAGTCGGCGTCGCGGTGGCCGGCGCGACCGTCGTCGGCGTGGCGCTCGGCGTCGCCGTCGCCACCGCCGTGGCGGTACTCGTCGCCGTCGCGCTGCCCGCGGTAGCGGTCGCGGTGGCCGCGGCCGTGCCGGTCGGGGTCCCGGTGGCGGTGAGCGTCGGGCTGACGGTCGGCGCGTCGGTCGGCGTGTCCGTCGGTATGTCGATCGGCGTCTCGCTCGGCGTCGCTGTCGCGGTGGCGGTGCCGGTCGGAATGCCGGTGGCCGTCGGCGTGCCGGTCGGTGTGCTCAGCAGCGTGCCGCTCGGCGTGGCGGTGGGCAGCGCGGGCTGGCCGTCGCAGCCACCGTCACAGGAGTCGTCGACCTGGAAGACCTGGTTGGGGCAGCCGCTGTCCTCGCAGAGTTGGGCGCACGCGAGTGCGTCGCTCAGCTCGTCGACGCAGAACCCGCCGCCGCAGCCCTGACAGGCGCAGCATTGGGCGCTGGCGCTGGCCGCGCTGAAGACCACAAGGGCGCCGGCGACCACGAGTGCGGCGGTAGCGGCACGGAGTGCGCGTGCGCGCGGCTCACGAGACGGACAGGAATCGCTTCGCATGCGGCCCTCCTCCGGTGGATCTGAACGGTCGAACACACTGTGTGGCAGATTTAGGCCGCTTCCATCAAGTCCGCCATCCAAGCCGGTCGCCATCCAAGCCCGGGCCACCGCCTCGATCAATCCAGGCGGCTGAGCGACGCGCGACGCCGAACGCACAACGCGAAACGGTGTCCGCGCCGGGTGTCGCGCAGCGTTCGCTTCCCGTCTGGCACCCTGCTAACTCCCGCGGTCGGGAATTCTGCATGGCGTTTTCCGTCATCACGCGCTGTCGGGTGCCGGCCGATCTCGACTCGGTGACCTCGATCAATCGGGCCGCCGAGGTCGACGCGGCAGCGCTCGACGTCGCGCCGGACGCGGTCGACAAGATCTGGGGCTCCGTGCAGCGCCTCTATCGCAGCGGCATCCACCCGGCGATCCAGCTCTGCGTGCGCCGCCACGGCGAGGTGCTGATCGATCGCGCCATCGGGCACGCCGCCGGCAACGGGCCGGACGATCCGCCGCATGGCCGCACACTGCCGGCGACCTATGCGACGCCGTTCAACATCTATTCCGCCTCGAAGGCGGTGACGGCGATGCTGATCCACCTGCTCGACCAGCGCCGCCTGATCCATCTCGCCGACCCGGTGTGCGAGTACATCCCCGAGTTCGGCTGCCAGGGCAAGGACGTGATCACCATCCAGCACGTGCTGACGCATCGCGCCGGCATTCCCAACCTGCCGCCCGAGATCATGGACCTCGACAGCCTCGAGAACGAGGACGAGATCGTCCGCCTGCTGTGCAACGCCGTGCCGACCTGGCGGCCGGGGCGCCGCCTCGCCTACCACGCCATCACCGGCGGCTTCGTGCTCGGCGAGATCGTCCGCCGCGTCACCGGCAAGTCGATCCGCGACTTCCTCAGACAGGAGATCCTGCAGCCGCTCGGCTTCCGCTGGATGAGCTACGGCGTCGCGCCGCGCGACGTCGAGCAGGTCGCGATCAACCACTTCACCGGCCCGCCGCTGGTGCCGCCGATCAGCACTATGCTGGCGCGCGCGCTCGGGGCGCCGATGGACCGCGTCATCGCGCTGTCCAACGACCCGCGCTTCCTCACCGCCGTCATCCCGGCCGGCAACATCGTCTCCACCGCCAACGAGCTGAGCCGCTTCTACCAGCTGTTGCTCAACGCCGGCACGCTCGACGGCGTCACCGTCTTCGAGCCGCGCACCATCCGCCGCGCCGTGCAGGAGCATTCGTACCTCGAATTCGACCTGACCCTGGTGCTGCCGCTGCGCTACGCCATGGGCTTCATGCTCGGCGGCCAGATCCTGAGCCTCTACGGACCGGATACGCAGGCGGCGTTCGGCCACCTCGGCTTCACCAACATCATCTCCTGGGCCGACCCGGAGCGGCAGGTGGCCGGCGCGTTGATGACCAGCGGCAAACCACTCGTCTATCCCGAGCTCTACTACCTGCACGACATCATGTGGCAGATCGGCACCGCTTGCACGAAGACCGGCCCGCGCCCGGCGCGGGCG
>JBOHWA010000567.1:0-5305 GCA_050735855.1 Binatia bacterium | reverse complement strand
CCCTGGGCGTGCCGGCGCTGTTGATCGCGCTGTGGAGCTTTGATCGCCTCGCCCCGCCCGGCACGCTGCGCGCGCGGCCGGGGCTGCCCGCGGCCGTCGCATTGATGGGCCTGCTGAGCGCCGCGTTCTTCGCCGCCGAGGTGTTCGTGCCGCTGTCGCTGACCGAGGTGCGGCAGCACTCGGTGGCCTTCGCCGGCGTGGCGCTGACCGCGGCGACGCTGGCCTGGACCGCCGGCGCCTGGCTGCAGGCGCGCCTGATCCGGCGCAGCAGCGCACGCGCGCTGGTCGCCGTCGGCATGGGGCTGATCGCCCTCGGCATCGTCGGCGTCGGCGCCATCCTCCATCCGGCGGTGCCCGTGCTGCTCGCCCCGCTCGCCTGGGGCGTCGCCGGGCTCGGCATGGGTCTGGCGTACTCGACCACCGCGCTGGTGGTGCTCGAGTGCGCGCCGGCGGGCGGCGAAGGCGAGGCCTCCGCCGCGCTGCAGCTCGCCAACGTGCTCGGCACCGCGGTCGGCATCGGCCTCGGCGGCGCCGTGCTCGCCCGCCTGGCGACGCGCGGCGGCGCGACGGCCACCGCGATCTGGATCACCGACGGACTGGCGCTCGCCGCCGCGCTGGCGGCGCTGATCCTCACCGCGCGCCTGCCGGGCACCCCGTCCAGGTCGCCGGAACGGTGATCACCAGGGCACCTGTCGTGCTTGCCATGAGCATCGTCTCCGGCACAGAACGAAACCTGGAGGGCGCCGGGCCCTCGGCGCCGGGGGTGGGGCGGGGTGCCCGGCGCGAGCCCGGCGCCGAGGGACCGGCCGCCCTCCAGGGATAGCCAACGACGCAAACCGTGGAGGGTTGCATGGAGACCGTACACTTCGAGATCGACGGGCCGGTGGCTGTCGTCACCATCGATCGGCCGGCGGCGCGCAATGCGGTCGACGGGCCGACGGCGGCGCTATTGGCCGACGCCTTCCGCCGCTTCGCCGCCGACGACGCATTGGCGGTCGCGGTGCTCACCGGGGCGGGCGGGACGTTCTGTGCCGGCGCCGATCTGAAGGGCGTCGCCGAGGGGCGCGGCAACCGTGTCGGGCTCGACGGCGACGGCCCGATGGGCCCGACGCGCATGCTGTTGCCGAAGCCGGTGATCGCCGCGGTCGAGGGCTTCGCCGTCGCCGGCGGTCTGGAGCTGGCGATCTGGTGCGACCTCTGTGTCGCCGCCACGGACGCCGTCTTCGGCGTCTACTGCCGCCGCTGGGGTGTGCCGCTGATCGACGGCGGCACCATCCGGCTGTCACGCCGCCTGGGCCACAGTCACGCGCTCGATCTGATCCTCACCGGGCGCGGCGTCAGCGGCGACGAGGCGCGCCTGATGGGGCTCGCCAACCGGCTGGTGGCACCGGGCAGCGCGCGCGCCGAGGCCGTCGCACTGGCGCACCGCCTGGCGGCCTTCCCGCAGCTGTGCATGCGCAACGACCGGACCTCATCCTACCGGCAATGGGACCTGCCGCTCGACGACGCCCTGCGCGAGGAAACCCGCCTCGGCCTCGACGTCGTGCGCTCCGGCGAGACGCGCGAGGGCGCCGCGCGCTTCGCGGCCGGCGCCGGGCGACACGGCAAGGTGGAGTGAAGGAAGGAGATTCACCGCGGAGACGCGGAGTCGCGGAGAGGAGCAGAATCGCGTGGCGGCACCCAGTCAGTCAGACATCCAACTGGCAAGACTGACGCTCTGTATGCTTCGATCACTCCGTGTCTCCGCGCCTCCGCGGTGAACTCCGATCAGTCACTCATCGGCACTTCAGTCGGTCGAACACCTTGAGGAACTGGCACAGTGGCGCCGGGCCGGCCGGCGGCGCGAACAGGCGCGTGCCGCACTGATTGGCCGCGGCGGCGGCGGGGCCGCCGGCGGTGACGATCAGTTGCACGTTGGGGACCGACTGCGCGATCTGGAAGTTGTTGTCGCGACCGAGGATCTTGAACTTCAGATTGCCCGGCGCGCCCTGCGACACGATCACCTTGGTGATGCCGCCGGCGGTGGTGCCGTCACTGTCCTTGAACTTCCAACGCGTGCTGCTGGTCTTCCAGCCCGGTGACGAGCCGCCGCTCGACAGGCCGGGCGGCACGAAGCGCGTCAGCAGCACGGTGCCGTTCGGATCGAGCACCGTGACGGTGAAGCCGTTGCTCGCCAGGTCGATGGTCGGCACCAGCGCGGTGAGCTGCATCTGGCCGCGGATCTTGAGCTTCTCGTCCCCCGCCGGCGCCAGGTTCTTGGAGATATCGATGCGGGCGCCGTCGATCACCACGCCGCTGCCGCACAGCGGCGTGGGCGTCGCGGTCGGCGGCACCGCCACCGTCAGGGTCGGGGTGTCGGTTGGTGTACGCGTCCCGGTCTGGGTCCGGGTCGGGGTGCGGGTCGGGGTGTCGGTGCGCGTCGCCGTCGCCGTCCACGTATCGGTCGCCGTCGGCGTCGCCGTGGCGGTGGCCGTGGCGGTGGCGGTCGACACCGGCGTGGCCGTGTCGGTGGCGGTCGCGGTCGCCACCGGCGTGGCCGTGTCGGTCGCGGTGGCGACGGCCGTGGCGGTCGCGGTCGCCGTCGCGGTGGCCGTCGCGGTCAGGGTGGGCGTACGCGTCGGGGTGATGGTCGCGGTCGGCGGCACCGGCGTCAGCGTCGGCGTCGGCGTTGGCGTCGAGGCCGACTTGTTGATCACGAAGGTGTCGAAGACGACGTTCGAGTTGTCGATCGCGCGCACCGTCATCGTGCCGCCGGAGATGACCACGTCGGTGTACTGGAAGCGGTCGATGCTGCAGTAGCCGCTCGGGCCGGCCGGGCAGTCGTCGTCGAGCCAGGTGCAATATTCCTTGGAGCCAAAGATGAACGGCTGCCGATAGGGGCCGCCGCCGTCGACGTTGGCGTTGTCGTCGAGCGCCGCGCCGCCGCCGCCGGTCATGATGTACGTCGTGCCGAGGCCGTCGGTGCCGGCGGAGCCGTTGGCTTGGTATTCGTCCATGTAGTGGGTGCGCTCGTAGATGTGGTCATGGCCGGTGAAGACGACGTCCACGCCGTACTTCTCGAACAGCGGCCCCCACGAGTTGCGCAGGTTGACGTCGCTGCCGATCGAGGCGAAGCCGTTGGCGCACGAGTACGGCGTGTGGTGCAGGAAGACGAACTTCCAGGTCCGCGGGCTGGTGCTGAGCAGGTTGTCGAGCCAGTTGAGCTGCGTCGCGTCGCAGCAGCTGTCGCTGTCGGTGACGACGAACAGCGCGTCGCCGTGCTCGAACGAGTAGTAGCGCTCCGGGTTGGGCGAGTTGGTCGGCAGGTCGAAGGTCTTGATGTGGGCCGAGTTGACCCAGTTGGCGTTGCCCACGTCGTTCAGATCGTGGTTGCCGAGCGCCGGGAAGTAGAACATGCGCTGCAGCGGCAGCTGGTAGGCCGCCATCGCGTTGTTGTCGAGGTCGGACTGGGTGCCGTTGGTGTAGGCATTGTCGCCGACGGTGAGCAGCAACGGCGGGTTGGCGGTATTGATCAGCGCGGCGATCTGCGGCTTGCCGGTGCTGCCGCTCTGCCCCCAGTCGCCGATGATGGCGAAGTTGACGTCACCCGGATCGTTGGTCGCCTGGATGGTGTTGAAGTAGGTCGTCGCCTGCACGATCGTGCCGTTGGTGCGCAGGCGGTAGTAGTACAGGGTGCCGGCGGTCAGGCCGGTGAGGGTGAGGTTGTGGCAGGTGCCGGCGCCGCCGACGGTGCAGCTGCCGGCCTGCGGCACGGTCATGCTCGACCCCAGGGCCGGCGTCAGACCGTACTCGACCTGGCTGTCGCCGGCGACGTTGGTCCACCAGACAAAGGTCGCCGACGTGGGCAGCGCCTGCGGATTCTGAATGTACGGGCCGCGCGTGATGGTCTGCGCCGAGACGCCCGCCGCCAGGGTGAGCAACGCCACACCTGCCGCCGCGCACAGCAACCGCCGGCCACCGGCGCGCAGCGCGGCCGCACCCCCCCGAAGTCCCCCTGTGATCATGCGTCCCCCTACCTCTGAATCGATCGTCAACGACCTGACCTCTCCCGGCTAGCACGCTCGCCACGGTCTTGACAGCCCCGAATTCGACCGGCCTCTTGGAAGTCGATGTGGCGCTCCGGAACGGGTCGCGTGGGACCTCTGCTGGCGGTGGCGGTGCTGTGCATCGCCCTGCCCGCCCGCGGCGCCGGCCCCGCCCCATCGCCGCAACCTGCCACAGCAGCCGAGGTCCTCGCGGCGGTGCGCGCCGCCGACGCCGAGGCAGTGCTGGTCAACGTCTGGGCGACCTGGTGCATCCCCTGCCGGGAAGAGTTCCCCGACCTGATGCGCCTGCGGCGCGCCTACGCCGACCAGGGCCTGAAGGTCCTGTTCGTCTCCGGCGACTTCTCGACCGAGCGGGCCGCCGCCGCCGCCTTCCTGACCGAACAGGGCGTCGACTTCCCGACCTACATCAAGACCGGCGACGACATGCAGTTCATCAACGCCGTCGACCCGCAATGGTCCGGCGCCCTGCCGGCGACCTTCATCTACGACCGCAGCGGCACCCGCCGCCACGCGCTGCTGGGCAAGTCGAGCTACGCGCAGTTCGAGGAGAAAGTCCGCGACGTGCTGAAGAAATGAAGATCTCACCGCGGAGGCGCGGAGATGCGGAGGCGATCCGGTCGAGATACGCGGCGCGACTCGAGCCGCCCATTCAAGTTCTTGAAAAGCTCCAGCGAGGAACGGACGCATCTCGCACTGGCACGGCGTCTCCGCTTCTCCGCGACTCCGCGGTGAAATCTTCCAAACCCACATCCATCTAGGAGGACTACATGTCGATGCGTTTGTTGATCGTTTCGTTGTTGCTCGCGACGCCGGTGGCCGGGTTGGAGATCGGGGCGGCGATGCCGGCGGCGGATGTCGCCATGCGCGGCGTCGACGGCCAGTCGGTGTCGTTGTCGCAGATCGCCGGCAAGCAGGGCACGCTGGTGGTGTTCACCTGCAATCACTGCCCGTGGGCCAAGGCCTGGGAGACGCGCCTCGCGGCGCTCGGCAACGCGTACGCCACGCGCGGCGTCGGCGCCATCGCGGTCAATGCCAACGACCCGTCCGAGCACAAGGAGGACGGCTACGACGCCATGGTGGCGCGCGCCAAGACGCTCGGCCTCGGCTTCCCCTACGTCGTCGACGCGAAGTCGACCGTGGCGCGCGCCTTCGGCGCCGAACGCACGCCGGAGGCCTTCCTCTTCGACGCCAGCGGCAAGCTGGTCTACCACGGCACCGTCGACGACAACGCCGAGCAGGCCGACGCGGTCAAGGTGCAC
>JBOHWA010000566.1:0-4232 GCA_050735855.1 Binatia bacterium | reverse complement strand
GCCCCCCTCCGGGCCTGGAGGCCTGGAGGGGAGGTGGGGATCCAACTGATCAAGCTCGACCCCAGCCCGAGCCCTTGCCCTAGCCCTTGCCCTGCTCAAACGGATGGCTTCGACCGTATTGAGCGTTTCTGCTAGGTTCGCCTCGTGTCTGATCCAATCGAATTCCTCATCCGCGCTGCCGTCATCGCCCCGCCGATCCTCCTCGCCGTCGTGTTGCACGAGATCGCGCATGGCTACGTCGCCTACCGGCTGGGCGATGACACGGCCAAACTGGCCGGGCGCCTGACGCTCAACCCATTGTCGCACCTGGATCCGGTTGGCAGCGTCATCCTGCCGATGATGCTCGCCCTCGGCGGCCTGCCGCCGTTCGGCTGGGCCAAGCCGGTGCCGGTGAACTTCCTCAATCTGCCCAACCCCAAGCGCGACATGATCAAAGTCGCCATCGCCGGCCCGGCGACCAACGTCGTGCTGGCGCTGCTCAGCGCCGCGCTCGTGCATCTCGCGCGGGCGCAGGGTTGGCCGGTGCTGCACGGCGTGGCGACCATCAGCGTGTACATGAATGTCACCCTGGCGCTGCTCAACATGGTGCCCATCCTGCCGCTCGACGGCGGCCGTGTGCTCTTCGGCCTGCTGCCGCGCGAGCCGGCGCGCGCCTTCGCGCGCACCGAGCGTTATGGGATGGTGATCGTCATGTTGTTGCTGTTTTCCGGTGTCCTCACCCGCGTGCTGCGGCCGCTGAGCCAGTTGGTCATCGATCAGCTCGGGATCTGAGCCGGGGCGGGTGGCGGGGCGGAGCAGGGCGATGGGGGACGGGCAACAGGGGGCACAGCGGGTGGTGAGCGGCTGCCGGCCGACCGGACGGCTGCACCTCGGCCATCTGCTCGGCGCGCTGCACAACTGGCTGCGGCTGCAGCGCGAGGCCGAGTGCTTCTTCTTCATCGCCGACTGGCACGCGCTGACCACCGGCTACCAGGACACCACGGGCATCGTGCAGAGCTCGCGCGACATGCTGCTCGACTGGCTGGCGGCGGGGCTCGATCCACAGAAGGTCGTGCTGTTTGCCCAGTCGGCGGTCAAGGAGCACGCCGAGCTGCATCTGCTGCTGTCGATGATCGTCCCGACGCCGTGGCTGCTGCGCAACCCGACCATCAAGGAGCAGGCGCGCGAGCTCGGCCTGATCAGCGGTGACGACGAGAGCGAGATGGCGCAGCTCAACTACGGGCTGCTCGGCTACCCGGTGCTGCAGTCGGCCGACATCCTGCTCTACCGCGCCGGCCGGGTCCCGGTCGGCATCGACCAGGTGCCGCACCTCGAGCTCACCCGCGAGGTGGCGCGACGCTTCAACCGGCTCTACGCCGACTGCTTCCCGGAGCCGGCGGCGCTGCTCACCGAGACGCCGCGGATCCCCGGCACCGACGGCCGCAAGATGAGCAAGAGCTACAACAACGCCGTCTTCCTCAACGAGCCGGAGAAGGACATCGAGACCAAGCTCGGCCGCATGGCGACCGATCCGCGCCGCGCCCGCCGCACCGACCCTGGCGACCCGGCCGACTGCCCGGCCTTCAACCTGCACCGCGTCTATTGCACCGCGGAGGAGATCGACTACGTTACGGCCGGCTGCCGCAGCGCCAGCATCGGCTGCCTCGACTGCAAAAAGGTCATGATCAAACACGTCCTCGCCGACATCGCCCCGATCCGCGCCCGCCGCGCCGAGCTCGAGCAGCGCCCAGGCCTGGTCGACGAGGTGCTGGCCGACGGCAACGCCCGCGCCCGCAGCGTCGCACAGGAGACGATGCGTCGGGTGCGCGACGCCATGCATCTGCCGGAGTGAAGTGAGACGAACGATGGCGGACGAGATGGACGATGGACGGGAGATGGGAGCCGGGAGTCGGGAGACCGGCGCGCCCGCAGTTCCCGTCCCCGATCGCCCGCCTCCCGACCCCGATCAGCCCCCCGTCTCAGGTCTCGCGTCGCCTGTCCCCGTCGGCGGTTTCGGCGGCTACCGCGTGCGCATCGACCGCTTCGAGGGGCCGCTCGATCTCCTCCTGCACCTGATCAAGAAGAACGAGGTCGACGTCGTCGAGCTGCCGGTGGCGCAGATCACCGAGCAGTACCTCGGCTACCTCGAGCTGATGCGCGATCTGAACCTCGACATCGCCGGCGAGTTCCTGGTCATGGCGGCGACGCTGACGCTGATCAAGTCGCGCCTGCTGCTGCCCTCGGCCGAGCCCGAGGAGGGCGAGGAAGCCGATCCGCGCGCCGACCTGGTGCGCCAGCTGCTCGAATACCAGCGCTTCCGCGAGGCGGCCGAGGCGATCGGCACCCGTCCGATGCTGCGCCGCGACGTCTTCGTCCGCGACGCGGGCGCCGAGGGCGTGCCGGAGGATCCCGACGCCAAGCCGCGCGTCAAAGTGACGCTGTGGGAGCTGATGGAGGCGTTCCGCGCCGTGCTCAAGCGCGCCGAGCCCGAGCCGGTGCACCAGGTGGAGGGCGAGGTGGTATCGCTGCGCGATCGCATCGCCGGCGTGCTGCGCGCCCTCGGCAGCGCGCGCACGGTGGCCTTCGACAGCCTGTTCGGCGCGGCGCCGACGCGCGGGTTCGTCATCGTCACCTTCCTCGCCGTGCTCGAGCTGATGAAGCAGGGCGCCGTCGAGGCGCTGCAGGGCGAGGTGCTGGGGCCGATCATGATCGTCCTGGCGGTCGAGGACGTGGCGGCGGTGAGCATCGATCTGTTGGACGAGTACGGCAGTGGCCCGGCGCAGGCGACGGAGCCGAGCGCCGATGAGTGACCCGCAGAAGCCCGCGGGTGGGGAGGAGGAGGCGGTGGAAGCAGGACTGGACGAGGCGATCGAAGCAGAGGCCGGCGGCGCCGAGGCCGTGGCGACGCTGGAGACCAATACCGACGCCGATGTCGGCGAGGCGGTGGACCCGGGGCGCGAGCGGCTCGACAGCATCGTCGAGAGCGTGCTCTTCGCCGCCGGAGCGCCGCTGCCGCTGCGCAAGCTGGTCGACGTGTTGAACGGGCCGACCGCCAAGGAAGTGAAGGCGGCGATCGGGCGGCTGATGGCGGAGTACAATCGCGCCGAGCGCGGCGTCCATCTGCTCGCCGTGTCGGGCGGCTACCAGATGCGCAGCGCCCCGGCCAACGCCGAATGGGTGCGCGCCCTGCTGCGCGAGCGGCCGGCGCGGCTCGGCCGCGCGGCGCTGGAAACCCTGGCCATCATCGCCTACAAACAACCGGCGACGCGGGCGGAGATCGAGGCGGTGCGCGGGGTGGACGCCGACAGCGCCATCACCACGCTGCTCAGCAAGCGGTTGATCAGGATCGCCGGGCGCAAAGAGGCCGTCGGCCGGCCGCTGATGTACGCCACCAGCGGGGATTTTCTCGAGGTGTTCGGGCTCAACGATCTCAGTGAGCTGCCGGTGCTGAAGGAGATCGGCCCGGTCCAGGAGCCTGACGATGAAACGGGCATCGACGACGGGGACGAGTGGAGAACGGCTGCAGAAGATCCTCAGCCAGGCGGGGATCAGCTCGCGGCGGACGGCGGAGGAGCTGATCCGGGCGGGCCGGGTGTCGCTGAACGGCAAGGTGGTGACGGAGCTGGGGACGAGGGCCCATCCGGGTCGGGACAAGATCGCGATTGACGGCAAGCCGCTGCGCGCCGCCGCGCCGCCGATCTATCTGCTGCTGAACAAGCCGGTCGGCGTCATGACGACGCTCGACGATCCGGAAGGCCGCCAGACCGTCGCCAACCTGCTGCACGGCGTGCGCCAGCGCGTCTTCCCGGTCGGGCGGCTCGACTACCACTCCGCCGGCCTGCTGGTGCTGACCAACGACGGCGACCTGGCGCTGCGCCTGACCCACCCGCGCTACGGGATCAAGAAGACCTACCAGGCGAAGGTGAAGGGCCACGCCGACGCCGGCGCGCTCGACGCGCTGCGCCACGGCGTGCGCCTGGACGATGGCGTCAGCGCGCCCGCCTTCGTGCGCGTGCTCGAATCGCGCGAGAGCAAGGCCTGGCTCGAGATCACCCTGTCGGAAGGCAAGAACCGCCAGGTGCGCCGCATGTGCGAGGCCGTCGGCCTGCCGGTCGAGAAGCTGGTGCGCGTCGCCCTCGGCCCGCTCAAGCTCGGCAAGCTGCCGGTCGGGGCCTGGCGCGCCCTGACCGCGGACGAGCTCGCCCACCTGCGCGCCGCGGTCGCCAGGCCCGCCCCACGCGGCGCACCGCCGG
>JBOHWA010000565.1:0-3159 GCA_050735855.1 Binatia bacterium | reverse complement strand
GTGCCGGTGCGGGTCGGGGTGTTGGTTGGCGTGGCGGTCGCGGTGCCGGTGCGGGTCGGGGTGCTGGTTGGCGTGGCGGTCGCGGTGCCGGTGCGGGTCGGGGTGCTGGTTGGCGTGGCGGTCGCCGTGCCGGTGCGGGTTGGAGTGCTGCTCGGGGTGGGGCTCGCGGTGTTCGTCGACGTGCGCGTCGGCGTCCTGGTGATCGTCGGCGTCGCGCTGGCGGTGGAGGACGGCGTGCGCGTCGGGGTCGGCGAGATCGGCGGCGTCACGGTCGCCGTCGACGTGCGCGTGCGCGTCGCGCTGGCGGTCGCGGTGCTCGATGCGGTGCGGGTCGGGGTGGGGCAGCCGGGAACGGTGATGCGGGTTTCGGGGAACGGCGCCGAGGCGCTGGTGCCTTCGTAGTTGGAGTAGTCGACGCGCGAGTCGGGATAGACGTCGACCAGCTGGTTGGCCTGCAGGGGGTCGAGGCGCACGCGGAAGCGGATCGTCACCGTGTCGCCGATGCTGATCAGGCCGAGATTCCAGGTCAGCGTCTGGCCGGCGATCGACAACGGCGCGGGGGTGGCGGAGCCGGGGATGAACTGCACCGCGCTCGGCAGGATGTCGGTCACCACCACGTTGGTGCCGGCGATGTTGGTGATCATGTTGGCGATCTCTTCGAAGATGCCGTCGAGGTCGCTGCCCGACGGCGATTCGAAGTAGCTGTCGGCGTTCGACGCCATGCTCTGCAGCGTGTTGCGCGCCACGGTCTCGGTCGCCGGCGGCAGGTTCTCGAGGTTGAGGCCGATGGTGAAGACCACCGTGCCGGCCGCCTTGGCGGTGGCGGCCTGGTTGACGGCGCTCTGGGTGCAGACGTTCGGGGCGCTGGGCTCGATCGGGCACTCGGTGCCGCCGGCGGTGCGGTTGGCGACGCCGTCGCTGAGTACGACCATGACGCGCACCGCCGGCGCCGGGCGGCCGTTGATGGCGAGCTGCGCCTGGCCGACCTGAACGCCACCGCCGATGTTGGTGAACCCATCCGCCTGCAGGGCGTCGATCGCGGTCTTGACGCTGTTGAAGTTGCTGGTCAGCGCGCGGTCGAGCGTGGCGTCGGTGGCGAACGAGGTCAACGCCGCGCGATCGGTGGCGGCATCGAGCTCGTTGACCAGGATCTTGGCGGCCTGCTTGGCGTCGCTGATCGGTTGCGGAGGGTTGCCGCCTTCGTCGTCCATCGAGCCGGAGCGGTCGAAGACCAGCATGACGTCGAGCGGCAGCCGCTCGGTCACCGGCGTGCCGGTGCCCTGCACGGTGAGCGCCACGTCGACCTCCTGACAGGTGCCCGAGGCGGTCGCCGTCTTGCCCGCCACGAGCTTCGGCGTCGTCGTCAGACAGCCATCGAGGGCGCTGCGCACGGCGCGGATGATGTCGCTGATCTCCACCCGTCCGTCGCGATCGAGATCGCTCAGGCAGGGGCCCTGCGCCGGACAGCCGTTCAGGCTCTCGTTGACCGCGGCGACCAGCTCGGCGATGGACACCTGGCCATCGCCGTTGCGGTCGCCGGCACACGCCTGCGGGGCGGCCGACACGCGGCTGCCGGTGGCGGCCAGCAACATCGCGGCGAGGGCGAGGCCACGCCATCGCGGCGACCAGTCGACACCCTCGACCACCACATCGATAAAATGCTGCATCTGTCGTGCCAGGCGTCACGCTGTTTGCCTGGCTGGGCGACGCTCAGGTCGGCGCGTTCGGGTTGCCGATTTCGTAGCGCTGGCAGACGGAATACGTAGCATCGGTGACGCTTGTGAAACGCCGCTCAATGCGGGAGGGTCGGATGTCGGCGAGCCGCGGCAGGGCCGGCGGCGACGGGCCAAGCCAAGGGAGGAGCATGACGCAGGGGGGTGAGCGTCGCAGGTCCGCGCCGGCGTATGGCTGGGGAGTGGCGGTTGCGGCGATGCTGCTGAGCGTCGCGGTGGCGCGCGCCGAGCGGATCGCGATCGGCGACCCGACCCGCCCGCGCATCGTCAACGGCCTCACCAGCCACGCCTACCCGACCACCGGCGCGCTGCTGCGCAGCGCGGGCGGTGCGATCGATCTGCACAACGCCAGTACCTGGTGCTCGGGGACGCTGATCGGCTGCCGCACCTTCCTGGTCGCGGCGCACTGCGTCGAGGACCTCTCGCCGAGCCGCTACCTCGTCTATCTGCAGCACGCCGGCGTCTTCGCCGTGGCGGCGATCGCCCGCCACCCCGATGCCAGCGACGAGAGCTTCCCGGTCGCCGACGTGGCCGTGCTGACCCTCGACGATTGGGTGACCGGGATCGCCCCGACGCCGATCACCGTGGTCGATCCGACGCTCGTCATCCCCGCCACCGGCACCATCGTCGGCTTCGGCCAGACCTGGGGCTCGGGCAACGACTACGGCATCAAGCGCGCTGGCATGGTGCAGACCGATGCCTGTCCGCTCGGCCTGCCGAACGGCGTCGGTGAGCCCGATGTCGTGTGCTGGACCTTTGCCGGCCCGGTCGGCCCGCCGGGCGAGGACTCCAACACCTGCAACGGCGATTCGGGCGGCCCGCTCCTGCTCGATCTCGGCGTCGGACCGGTGGTGGCGGCGGTCACCTCGGGCGGCACCAGCGGCGACTGCCTGGCGACCGATCACAGCTACGATGCCAGCGTGCACGCCAACCGCAGCTTCATCGTCGCGGCGCGCGGCGACGATGCGACGGCGACCTGCGGCAACCTGCCGGCGGTCGGCACCGCCGAGACCACGGTCATCGGCCACGACGGGTCGCTGGGCGCGAGCAATCTCTCCGACAGCTACACGATCACCGTGCCGGCCGGCGCCAACCAGTTGCGCGTCGCGCTGAACGGCGAGGACAACGGGTCGTTCGACGTCGACCTCTACCTCAAGGCGGGCCCCGGCGCCGGGCCGGGCGATTTCGACTGCAAGGCCGACGCCGCCGGCGTATTCGGCGCCTGCGGCGTCGATTTCCCCGCCCCGGGCTCCTGGTCGATCGCGGTGCAGCGCGCGGCGGGCAGCGGCGACTACCAGATCACCAGCACGATCCTGCGCGGCACCGCGCCGCTGTGCGGCGATGGCGGGCGCGACTTCAACGAGGCCTGCGATGGCGCCGACGCCGCGCGCTGCCCCGGGCTGTGTCAGGGCGACTGCCGCTGTCC
>JBOHWA010000564.1:0-7487 GCA_050735855.1 Binatia bacterium | reverse complement strand
CCTGCGGCCCCGACCGATGACGCCGCAGCGACGCGCGCGGTCGTCGACGCCGCGCTCGCCGGCCGCGCGGCTGACGACGCCGCGGCCGTGGCGCGGGCGACCAAGCTGCAAAGGCTCGCACGCGAGTTCACCGATCCGCTGACCACGCTGCCACAGCTCTTCGTGCAGGATGCCTACACCCCCGCGAACTACGGCACCGACGCCGGAACCAACCGAGTCGTGGTGCGGGCGATCATCCCCCGCGTGCCCAAGTTCGCTCTGCTGCCGTTCGTCCAGCTGATCCGGCCAAGCGTGTTTCTCAACACGGTCCCGACCGGTAGGGGCAGCGGGACGCGGACCGAGCTCGGCGACATGCAGCTGTTCGACGTCGCCGTACTGCCGTGGGGGCACGACATCGGCCTGCGCATGGGGCTCGGGCCGATGTTCATCTTCCCCACCGCCACCCACCGGACCTCCGGGCAGGGCGCCTGGCAGATGGGTCCGACGTTCGCGGCGATCTACAAGGGTACGCCGTGGCTGATTGCCGGCGCCCTGATCCAGAATCCGGTCTCCTTCGCCTACACCTCGTCCGACCGCCCGGCGCTCAACACGTTGCTGTTCCAACCGATCCTCCTCGTCGCCATGCCGCGCGGCTGGTACCTGAAGTCGGCCGATTCGACCTGGACGATGGGCTGGCACCACAACACCGCGACCGTGCTGCCGCTGAGCTTCGGCGTCGGCAAGGTGATCGTCCACGAGGACTGGCCACCCCTCAACCTATTCGTCAGCGGCGAGTGGACGGTGTACCGCCAGTTCGCACCCGTCGCGCCGCAGACCACCGTGCGCCTCGGCATGACGATCGCCTTTCCGGATTTCCGCCCGTGGAAGTGATCCGGCCCGCGCCCCTCGTCTGACGGCGCGCGGCGTCGCGACCGTCGCGGATCGGCTGCTGGCGTCAAATGACCATCAATTGGTCGCCTGGCGCAATTTCGAAACGGCGGGCGCGGCGGTAGAAGACCGCGCATCGATGAGCGGCCTGCGCTGCAAGCGCGCAGATAGGACCTGTCAGATTGCACAACCCACCCGACGTTCCGATCCAACGCGACGCGGCTCGGCGCGGCGGAGGTCGGATTGAGGAGGATCAGATGAACAGACGAGCCCGGCTTCTCTGGTCGACCGCGGCGTTGCCGGTCGTTCTGCTGCTCGCCACCCTGCCGGCCAACGGCCAGGCTGGCAAGGCAGACGAGAACGCTTCCCGCGCCCAGGCGATGGCGGTCATCGACCGCATGAGCACCTTCCTGACGGACGCCAAGCAATTCAGCGTCGCGGCCGACGTCGGCTACGACATCGTCCAGGAGTGGGGCCAGAAGATCGAATTCGGTGAAACCCGCGTGCTGAGCGTGCGCCGGCCCGACCGCCTGCGGGTGGATACGACCGACCGCGACGGATCCGTCAGCGGCGTGGTCTTCGACGGCAAGGAGATTGCCGTCTTCGACCTGCAGGACAAAGTCTACGCCATTGCCGAGAAACCCGGAACGCTGGGCGCCGCGATCGGCTACTTCGTCAACGACCTCGGCATGCGCCTGCCGATGGCGGCGATCATCTCGGGCCAGCTGACGCGGATCATCGGCGACTGGGCGAATCAGGCAGAGTACGTCGGCCAGGCGAGCATCGCCGGCGTCGCCTGCGACCAAGTGGCCTTCCGCGGCGACTGGGAGGACGTGCAGATGTGGGTGGCACGCGGCGACCGGCCCCTCCTGCAGCGCATGGTGATCACCTACACGCGCGCCGAGGGGAAGCCGCAGTTCTGGGCGCAGCTGCGGGACTGGAACCTCTCGCCCGACCTGCCGGATTCGTTCTTCGCGTTCACGCCGCCCGCCGGGCTGGCGAAGATCGCGTTCGCACCGCGCGGCCAGGTGGCGGGCGCGATGGGCGCCCAGGCGGAGCCGCGATGATCGCCAGGAGACGAGTGCGAGGGATTGCGCTCGCCACCGTGGTGATCTTTCTGTTTTCCGCATTGCTGACGGCCCCCGCGTTCGCTGGCCCTGGCGGAGGCCGCGGCGGTGGTGGTGGCGGCGGCGGCGGCCGGAGCGGTGGCGGTGGCGGCGCCTCCCGCGGAGGGTCGGGGAGCTATGGCAGCGGCGCGGCAGCGGGCGGTTCCTTCGGGGGATCGAAGCCCAGCGGCGGATCCCAGGCGGGTGGTGGCGGCGGAAAAGGGTCGTCGTACTCAAAGACGGGTCCCGCCAGCGGCGGCAGCTTCGGAGGCGGAACGACCGGCCAGGGGTCAGGCTCGCGGGGCCAGGCTCAGGCGGGTGGCGCGCAGTCGCAAGGAAAGAGTGCGCAGGCGCAGGGCAAGAACTCCCAGGCCCAGGGCAAGAACTCCCAGGCTCAGGGCAAGAACTCCCAGGCCCAGGGCAAGAACTCCCAGGCCCAGGGCAAGAACTCCCAGGCCCAGGGCAAGAGTGGGCAGGCCCAAGGCAAGAGTGGGCAGGCCCAGGGCAGTGGTGAGGCGCAGGCCAACAAGCAATCGAGTCAGTCGAGCCGCCAGTCGACCTCTTCGAGCAATCAGGCGACGCGTCAGGATTCGGCGTCGACGACGACCTCCGGCAATCAGGCAACGCGGCAGGATTCGGCGTCGACGACGACCTCCAGCAATCAAGCGGCGCGGCAGGACACGTCGTCCAGCAACCAGGCCGCGCGGCAGGACACGTCGACGACCAACCAGAACACGCGCCAGGATTCCGGCCAACAGGCGCAGGACAGCCGCCAGGATGCGTACAACAGCGGCAACTATAGCGGGAACACCTACTACGGGGGGAACAACTACTACGGCGGCGGCGGCTACTATGGCGGCGGCTCCTATGACGACGACGATGATGGCTCGGCCGCGGCCGGCGCCGTGGTCGGCCTCGTCGCCGGCATGGCCATCGGCTCGATCCTGACCTCCCAGCAGGCGAAGGAACAGGCGGCCACGTCCGGCTGCACGATGACCAACATCGTGGTCAACGGCGTGACGTACGCGCAGTGCGGCTCGACCTGGTACCAGCCCATCTACCAGAACGGCCAGGTGTCGTATCAGGTCGTGAGCCCGCCCCACTGAGCGGCCCAGGCCCGCATTCTCCGGCGATCCACCCAGGAACGATTCAATGCGTGTCATCAGGCTCAACAAGCGCGAGCGCAATGCGTTCCTGGCGGGCCGCCGTCTCGCCGTGCTCTCGACCAACGGCGGGTCGGGATACCCTGTGTCGGTACCGGTCTGGTATGGCTGGGACGGCGAGACGCTGCGCATCTTCAGCATGGGGAGCGCGGCCAAGATCGAGCGCCTGCAGCGAGACCCGCGCGTCAGTGTGCTGGTGAGCAATGTCTTCGGCGAGCCGGCGCGATGGGTCGCCCTCGAAGGCCGGGTGACGATCAACGCCGCTGGCGGGCTGCCGACCGCCGAGGATCTGCTGGCGCGCTACGTCGACGACCTCGGCTCGGGCATCGGTCGCGAGACCCTCGAAGTGTTCCGCAGCGTCGGGCCGTTGCTGGTCGAATTGCGGCTCGTTCCTGAACGGATCCGGACGTACGGCGAAATTTTCGACTCGGTGGGGAGGGACGACGAGTGAACACTCGTGACAACCGATCGGCAGGCCTGCTGGCCTACGAGACGGGCAAGACGGTTCGGGCACTCCTGCTCTCCGCGTCGGCCATGTTGCTGGGCACGATCTTCGCCACCACAGCGTGGGGCGGCGGCATCGCGATCTACGAGATGGGAACGCCCGACACCGGGACCGCGATCGCGGGGCGCGCCGCCCTCGGCGAGGACGCGTCGACCGCGATGTTGAACCCGGCCGCCATGACCCGCCTCCAGCAGTCCCAACTGCTCGTCGGGCTCCAGCCGATGGTCTTCGACGCCAAGTTCAACTCGGCATCGGACACGCAACTGGTTCCGCCCGGTATTCCGCAAGGCGGCGACGGAGGCAACGCGATCGGACTGGTCGTCGCGGGCGGCGCGTTCTACGTCTACAGCGTCAACGACGACCTGAAACTCGGTGCCGGCTTCGGATCCTACGCCGGCGGCGCGCTGCAATACGAAGACGACTGGGTCGGCCGCTACTACAACCAGCAGGCAGAGTTCCTGACGCTCGCCTTCAACCCGACCGTTGCCTACCGCATCGCCGACTGGCTGTCGGTCGGCGGCGGGCCGATGCTCCTCTGGGGACAGGTCCGTCAGCGGGCGGCGATCAACAACGCGCTGCCCGAGCGGGATGCGGCGTACCCGGACGGACAGCTGGATTTCAAAGACGACGGCTTCGCCCCCGGCGGCAACATCGGCCTCTTTTCGGAACCGATCGCCGGCACGCGCCTTGGCCTGCAGTACTTCACGCCGGTCAACTTCACCTTCAAGGATTCCGGTATCTCCAGCGGCCTCGGGCCGGTGCTGACCAGGCGCCT
Source organism: Binatia bacterium (assembly GCA_050735855.1). Taxonomy (GTDB): domain Bacteria; phylum Desulfobacterota; class Binatia; order HRBIN30; family CADEER01; genus JBOHWA01. The sequence continues at coordinate 3,071 of JBOHWA010000564.1, read as the reverse complement.
GCAGGCGACCGGCCTGCTCGACGGCACGGTGGACATGGACGTCACGATCCCGCAGATGCTGATGGTCAGCGCCTATCATCAGCTCACCGACACCGTCGCCATCATGGGCAACTTCGGCTGGCAGCAGTGGTCGCAGTTCGGCCTGCCGGAAATCTCATTGACCGGGGAAAACGCCAAGAGTTTCACCGCCGACCTCGACTACAGCGACACGTACCACGGGGCCTTGGGGGTGCACTACCGGATTGCCGAGCCGTGGCTGCTGACGGCCGGGTTTGCGTACGACTCGTCGCCGCTCACCGCCACGCACCGGTCGCCCGCCCTGCCGCTGGATCGACAGATGCGAATCGCCCTCGGCGCGCGGCACGACGTGAGCGAGAGCGTCACCATCGGCGCGCAATTCGAGTACCTCCATCTGTTCAGCAGCAACATCCAGAGGGAGAACCCGCTGCAAGGGCGCCTGCACGGCGACTACTCGCCGAACTTCGGATTGATCGCGAGCCTGACGATCGCCGTGCGCTAGGCGGGAGGCACCGCCGATCACGATTTGCCACATGAGGTTGACACGTTCGACAGGCCGCGCGGCCCTATGCCTTTCAGGAGGACGAGATTATGATGCAACGACCGATGAGCGTTTCTCGGTGCGCGATGGCGCTGGTCGCCGGCCTGTTGGTCGCCGATCACCGTGCCGATGCCCAGGCGACGGGCGGCAAACCGACGATCGTCCATGACGCCGAGTACTCCGTCCTTGCGGCGCAGAACGGTGCACGATGGGCCGCCGACGACCGCGCGATCGAGGAGCGGCTCGCGGCGCTGCGCAAGGCCAACGGGGGGAGACCGCCGAACATCGTGATGATCCTGCTGGACGATGTCGGGTTCGGAGAGATCGGTACCCCCGACCTCACACCATCACGAGGGTACTCGACGCCCAACATCGACGCGTTCGCCCGACAGGGCCTGACCCTCGGGCGGATGTACAGCGAGCCGTCCTGTACGCCGACCCGCGTCGCCATGATGACGGGCCGGCTGCCCGTCAGGACGGGACTGACGGAGGCCAAGGCCACGATAGCGGGGGAAGGCCTCTCAGCAGACGAGGTCACGCTGGCCGAGATCCTCAAGGCAAAAGGCTACTACACGTCGCACGTGGGCAAGTGGCACATGGGCGACATCCAGCAGGCCTACGCCAGCGAGCAGGGCTTCATGCATGCCGAGTTTCCCATCCACCAGCAGGGGCAGCTCGCCGTCATGCACGCGGACGCGGCCGCAGCCGATGTGATTCGCGGCCTAGATCCCTCGAAGGAGCTGCAGACCTTCACCCTGGACAAATCCTTCGCGACCAACCCGAGCGCCATGCCGACCGGCGTCGAGTTGCGCGACGGCAAGCTCTACGAGGTGGATCTGCAGCCGGGCGAGACGTGGACGCAGAAGAAATACCGCGAGATGAACGAGCGCTACCAGCGCAACGCGCTGGAACAGCTCCGCACGCTGGCGAAAGACGACCAACCGTTCTTCCTGAACTACTGGCCGCTGTTTCCGCTCACCTTCGATCCCAGCGACATCGGCAAGCCGAGGACGCTGAACGGCGGCACCGTCGCGGAGAGCATCGCCGAGGTGGATGCGTGGGTCGGCGAGATCGTCGCCGAAGTGGACCGCCTCGGCATCGCGGACAACACCATCATCGTCGTGATGGGGGACAACGGCCCCTTCATGCAGTATGCCGGCATCACGGGCGTCTCCGACCGCGTCTACCGCGGCGGCAAGACCGACGTCCTCGAAGGCGGTGTGCGCGTCAACGCGTACGTCCGCTGGCCGTCCGTCATCGAGCCGGGTTCCTACGCCCAGGACATCATTCACGTCTCGGACCTCTTCACGACGTTCGCGCGCATCGCGGGCGCCACGGATCAGATCCCGACCGACCGGATCATCGACGGCGTCGACCAGAGCGGCCTGCTGCTTCTGGGAGACACCCATGGGCGCCGAGACTACGTGTTCATCTACGACGGCCCCATGCTCAAGGCGCTCGTCAAGAACAAGTACAAGATGCACCTGCCGCCGCCGGGAACGAACCCGATCGGCGCAGCCGTATACGATCTCTACCGCGATCCGCGCGAGGAGCGCCGCGAGGACTCCATCAAGTATGGCGTCTGGGCGGGTGGCCAGTTCGCGAACATGGCCGTGCGCCATATGGCCTACAAACAAAAGTACCCCGACCGGCCGCCGACCCGCGGGATGCCCTACGAGGGAATCGCGAACCTGCGGCCGGAGACCGTGATGCTCGTGCGAACCTTTGCCATGGGCATGCCGAAGAAAGGAAAGTGACCTCGCTGCCGCAGGGTGCCGGCTTCGGATCCTACGCCGGCGGCGCGCTTCAATACGCAAGGAGAGAGGAACCATGAGCGGGGAAAAAGACAAACCAACCACCGATGCGAATCGTGAAGCGGGCATCGGCCGGCGTCAGGCGCTCAAGGGCCTGGCCGCCGCGGCAGCCGCTACGACAGTGGGCGCGCTACCCGCACAGGGCGCGGAGGAGCCGGCGGCGAGCCCGCCCGAGGCCTGTGCGAGAAACCCCTACGGCGGCGGGCCGAACACCGGCATCACGCTGCCGCCCTACTACCGGCCGACGCCGTCCGTCGCCAACGCCAACACGTTCTTCCCCGGCGTCGAGGAGCTGGGCGACGACGAGATGCGGATCTCCTTCATCGGCAGCTCGCCGGTGCCGCCCACGCGCGCGCAGGCGGGCACGGCGATCATGGTCGAGCTGGGCAATGGGAAGCGCTTCTTCTTCGACCTCGGCCCCGGTTGTCTCCGCAATATCGTCGCCCTGCAGGTCCCGCTGCAGACGGTCAACGACATCTTCATCACCCACCTGCACGTCGATCACTACGGCGAGCTCCCCTATATCTACGCCTTCTCCGCCTGGATGGGGCGCTGGAAACCGCTCCGCGTGCATGGCCCCTCGGGTCGCACACCCGAGAACGGCACCAAGGCCATGATCGATGGCATGAAGAAAATGACCTACTGGCACACGGACAGCTTCAACCTCTTTGCCATCGGGGACGGCTACGAGGTCGAGG
>JBOHWA010000563.1:0-2912 GCA_050735855.1 Binatia bacterium | reverse complement strand
GGTGCGGATCAGGAGGCCGCGGCCACCTTGTCGGCCGGCGCGGCCGGTGCGGCGGGCGCCGTGATGAAATGGGTCTTGAAGGAGTCGACGGTGAAGCCCATGTCGAGGCGGCCAGCCTCCAGCCAGGTGTCCTCGCCCTTCATGACGCGCGCCGCGACCTGGTTGAGCTTGGTGTCCTCGTTGCTCCACAGCGACTTGAATGAGGCGTCGACGCGGCGCCGCGCCTGGCGGCAGAACAGGTCGGCGAGTTCGAGCGCCTGCGCCGCGTCCGGGCTGCCGGTATCGCGCATCTGGCGGGCGTGCGAGAGGGTCGCCGACATGGCGAAGAGCTCCATGACGACGTCGACGCAGCGGAACAGGAAGCCCTGCTTGCGCTCCATCTTGGCCTGGTAGATCGCCATGCCGTGGAAGCTCGAGCGCGCCAGACGGCGGGCGCTGCGCTCGATGAAGCGCAGGTGGGTGGCGAGGCTGCCCCAGTCGCCGTAGCGCGACCACGCGGTCAGGCCCTTGAACCACAGCGGCGGATACCAGACCGCGTAGTAGGAGAGGATCTTCGGCATCGCCGCCAGCTTCTGGGCGGCGCCGTTCTTGGCGTCGATCATCGCGCCGGCGACCTGCAGGTGCTTGTCGACCGCTTCGCGCGCCATGAAGAGGTGCATGACCTCGCTCGAGCCCTCGAAGATCAGGTTGATGCGGCAGTCGCGCATGACGCGCTCGACCGGAATCGGGGTCTCGCCGCGCCCCTTCAGCGAGCTCTCGGTCTCGTAGCCGCGCCCGCCGCGCACCTGCAGGGTGCGATCGACGATCTCCCAACAGCGCACCGTGTTCCATTCCTTGGCGGCGGCTGCCTCGAGGCGGATGTCATAGCCGCCGCGGTCGGCCATGCGCGCCGCCAGCTTGGCGATCGAATCCATGGCAAAGGTGGTCGCCGCCATGTCGGCGATGCGATGTCCGACGGCTTCGTGCTTCCAGATCGGCAGGCCCCACTGGTTGCGCACGGTGGACCAGCCGCGCACGATCTCGAGGCACTGCTTGGCGATGCCGGCGCAGGCGGCGGGCAGCGTCAGGCGCCCGGTGTTGAGCGTGATCAGGGCGATCTTCAGGCCCTTGCCCTCCTCGCCGATCAGGTTCTCGCGCGGCACGCGCACGTCCTTGAAGCTGATCACGCCGTTGGCCAGCGCCTTCAGGCCCATGAAGTGGCAGCGGTACTCGACCTTGACGCCGGGCGAATTGACCTCGACCACGAAGGCGCTGATCTTCTTGCTCTTCGGGTCGCGCGCCATCACCACCAGCAACTCGGCCAGCGTGCCGTTGGTGCACCACAGCTTCTCGCCGTTGAGGACGAAGAAGTCGCCCTGCGCCTCGGCGGTGGTCGACAGGCTGGCCGGATCGGAGCCGACGTGCGGCTCGGTCAGCGCGAAGGCGGAGATCGCGCCGGCGGCGCAGCGCGGCAGATACTTCTTCTTCTGCTCGGGGGTGCCGAACAGCTTGAGTGGCTGCGGGACGCCGATCGACTGGTGCGCCGACAGCAGGGCAGTGATGTTGCCGTCGTAGCTGCCGATCATCTCCATCACCCGGCAGTACTGGCTGATGGTGAAGCCGAGGCCACCGTAGTCCTTCGGGATCTTCATGCCGAAGGCGCCCAGCTTGCGCAGGCCGTTGACCACGTGCTCCGGGTACTCGCCGCTCTGGTCGATGGCGACCGAGTCGACCTCGGTGAGCAGGAAGACGCGCAGCGCCTCGTAGAACTTGGTGAAATCGGGGCTGTCGTCGCCGGCGCCCGGGAAGGGGTGGACGAGGTCGAGGTTGAACTGTCCGAGGAACAGCTCGCGCAGAAAGCCGCGCCCGGCCCACTCGGTCTCGCGCGAATCCTCGGCGAGCTTCCTGGACTCCTCCTCGGTGGTCATCCGCGGTGGTGTTGCGCTCATCGTACCTCTCCCTGTTGCCGCGCTCGGCCGGTCCGCGGGCGGCTGTTCCACGTCCCGCGCGCGCCGTACCACCGCGCGCTTTGGCCGTGACCTGAACTGGATGGAATCGGCATTCACTATCCCAGCAAAACGCAGTGCGTCAACACGCGAGTGGCGCTCGCTGAAGCGGGCGGCGGCATGCGGCAGCCCCTGCGACGTCGCATGCGTGTGGCACCGCTGCGCCGCTCGGCATGGCGGCACAGTGAGGTAGGTTCGTCGAGATTTTGATCAGGTGGACACTCGCTCGACGCCTCGGCCGTCACAGACAATGACGTGGAATGTGTACAGGCATGTCGGCCACAGACGGCAAGAGGTTCGGCACAACCGTTGCTTGGTCACCTGCGAGCAGATGGAGGTGTGATGCGGTCCAGCAACGGAGGGTTTGAGTTCGACAAGCGCGCGGCAGGCGCGGCGAAGCTGTTGGTGGTGAGCATCGACGATGGGCTCTTCGGCTGCCATCTCGACTGGGTCGAGGCGGTCTACCAGGAGACGCTGCCGGCGCAGCTGATGCGCCACGGAGGCGGCCGCGCGCGACCGTTCGTCGTCCACGGCGGTGCCGCGGCGGCGGTGGTCGACCTGCGCGAGCTGCTCGGTCTCGAGGCGGCCCTGGGCCGCGTGCGGCGCCCGGGCCACCTGCTGGTGCGCTCGGGAACCGGCCTGCTGGCGCTGCCGATCGACGCCTGTGCCGGCGTGCGCGAGCTCGACCTGAGCGGGCACACACCGCTGCCCACCCGCGTGCTGCGCGATGGTGGCCTGCCGCTCGGCCATCTGATCGAGTTCGACGGCCGCATCCTCACCGTCCTCGATCCCAACCGGCTGCTCGACGACGCGCTGCGCGCCGAGCTCGCCCCGCTGCAGGCCAAGGCGCAGACGCTGCTCGAGCGCCAGGCGCGCGCCGCGGTCCTGTGGGAAGAAATCCGCCGCGAGGCCGACGCTGAGCGCGTG
>JBOHWA010000562.1:0-8698 GCA_050735855.1 Binatia bacterium | reverse complement strand
GCGCCGTGCTGATCCCAACCGCGGTGTGCGCGGCGAGCACGGCGCCGAGGGACCGGCGCCCTCCACCAGACGTGGGCTCTCGCTGGCTGTGAGGCACGCCCGCGGTGCAGGACGCCGCCGAGAAGGCGGCACACCAGGCTGTGCGCCGGCGTCAAAGGACCCGCTACGGGAGCACGCCGCCGCAGCGGCACCCTCCAGATGGCTACAGCCGCTTGCGCTTGCGCGCGATGTAGTCGACCAGCCGATACTCGCCCAAGCGGTCCGGGCGGGTGAAGAGGGCGCGGCCGCGGTTGATCTTCGTCATGCGTTCGACGAAGGCGCGCAGGCTGGGGCTGTCGTCGAGCATGAAGGTGTTGATCACCGTGCCGCGGCGGGTGACGCGCTCGACTTCCTTCAGCGTCTCCTGGGCGGCGCGCATGCTGATGCCGCCGAAGGACAGCGGCCACTCGCAATAGAGGCGGCCGCGCGAGAAGTAGGCGGTCGGCTGGCCGTCGGTGATGACGATCATCTGCTGGTTCTGGCTCGGGTGGCGGTTGAGCAGCTCGCTCGCCAGGCGCAGGCCGTCCTGCAGGTTGGTGAACGGGTCGCCCATGTTCCAGGTCGCCTCGGGCAGGTCGCGCAACTTGAGCTCGGTGGCGCGGGTGTAGAAGCCGACGACGGCGAAGTAGTCGCGCGGGTAGCGCGAGCGGATCAGGCTCTCCATCGCCAGCGCCACCTTCTTGGCGGCGGCGAAGCGGCCCTCCCAGCTCATCGACCAGCTCATGTCGAGCAGCAGCACGGTCGAGCTGGTGGTGGTGTGCAGGGTCTCGTAGACCTCGAAGTCGCCCGGTGCCAGGCGCAGCGGCGTGCCGGCCTGGCGGGTCAGGGCGTGCTTGAGCGTGCGCACCACGTCGACGTGCAACGGGTCGCCGTAGGCGTAGGGCTTGGTCTCCTCCGGCCGCACCTCGGTCAGGCCGCGGTGATCGGCCTGGTGGCTGCCGGCGCGATCGCGCAGCAGGCTCTGGTAGATGTCGCGCAGGGCGAGCTGGCCGATCTTGCGCATGCCCTTGGGCGACAGCTGCACGCGCCCGCCGCGCGTGCCGACGTAGCCGGCCTTGGTCAGCACGAGGAGGAACTGGCGCAACTGCTGCATCGCCTGCGCCGACTGGTCGCCGAGCAGGTCGCGCAGGTCGTCGAGGTTGAGGGTCTCGAGCCGCCCGGCGAGCAGGTCCTCCTCGAGCTGCTTGAGGCGCTGCATCTCGCGCATCAGCTCGAGCGCGTCATCGTAGTCGAGCGCCGTCGGCCCCTGGAAGAACTCGCCGAAGCGGCGTTGGAAATCCTCCAGCGCGCGGATGTTCTCCAACTCCTCCAGCAGGTGCTCGTACTCGACGCGCGCGTCGTCGTCTTCGAAGGCATAGTCGCGCAGCTGCTCGAGCGCCTCGCCGAGCCGCCGCGACAGGCCCTCGAGCCGCTCGCGCTTGGCCTGCGCGCCGGCGTCGTCGCGTCCCTCGAGCGCGCCGCGCTCGAGGTCGAGGAGGTCCTCCAGGCGCTGCGTCAGCGGGTCGAACTCCTGATCGAGGTTGAACTCGCGCTGCCGCTCGCGCATCACCTCGCGCAACTGCTCGAGGAAGTCGTCGACCCCCATGACGCGCAGCCCGTCGAGGTCGAGCCCGTGGCGCAACAGCCACTCGAACGCCTGCTGCACGTCGTCCGTGTACGACAGGTACTCGGCCAGCTTCTCGAATACCTTGTCGGGCGACAGCAGGATGCGCTGGGTGCCGTCCCATTCGGTATAGCGAAGGAGATGCATGGAAAAACGCTGGGCGTTATGCGTTTGGCGTTGCGCGTCGGAGGACGGTTCGAAGGCTGCGCCGGGGCTCAACCCACAACGCCGAACGCGACACGCGCAACGATCGCCTCATGCGCGATAACTCCAGCGCGCCCCCTCGCTGTCGCGGTTGAGCTTCTGGTGCAGGTGCAGGCCTTCGAGCACCAGCTCGGTGGCGGCGGCGATGAAGCCGGGGCTCTCGTAGGGGCCGAGGCGGCGCACGGCGTCGCGCAGGCCGGGGATGGCCTCGACGCCTTCGAGATAGTCCTGCGCCGGCATGGCGTCGCTCACCTCGACGCCCCAGCCCGCTTCGAAGTGGGCGACGATCGGCGCGAGGTCCTCGGGCGTCAGGTGCTGGTCGAAGACCGCCAGCACGGCGCGGCTCAGCAGGCGCTGGATGATCTCCGCCTCGCTGCGCTCCTCGGCGGCGTACTCGACCTCGATCTTGCCGGCCGTCGAGGCGAACAGCGCATGCAGATCGCTCAGCCGCGGCACGATCTCTGATTCGCCGGCGCGCACGGCGCGCTTCTCGGCATTGCTCAGCACGCTCTCGTAGTTGTTGATCGTCACCCGCACGCTGACGCCGGAGGACTGGTTGATCTCGGCGCAGGCGCGCGCCTCGAAGGTGAGTTGGGCGATGATCTGCTTGAGGAAGTCGGGCACGTGCACCGAGCGCTCGCCGCGGTCGAGCGCCGGCAGCTCCTGCTCCATGATGGCGATCTCGTCGGCCAGGGTCTTCGGGTAGTGGGTGCGGATCTGGACGTCGAAGCGATCCTTGAGCGGGGTGATGATGCGGCCGCGCGAGGTGTAGTCCTCAGGGTTGGCGCTGGCGACGATCACCACATCGAGCGGCAGCAGGATGCGGTAGCCCTTGATCTGCACGTCCTTCTCTTCCATCAGGTTGAACAGGCCGACCTGCACCTTCTCGGTCAGGTCGGGCAGCTCGTTGATGGCGAAGAGACCGCGGTTGCTGCGCGGGATGAGGCCGTAGTGGATGGTGTCCTCGTCGGCCAGGTAGCGGCCTTCGGCGACCTTGATCGGGTCGACCTCGCCGATCAGGTCGGCGATCGAGGTGTCGGGCGTCGCCAGCTTCTCGCCGTAGCGCGCCGCGCGGCCGATCCATTCGATCTCCAGCCCGTCGCCGAGCTCGGCGGCGCGCACGCGGCACGCCTTGCAGATCGGCTTGAAGGGATCGTCGTGCAGCGGGCAGCCGCGCACCGCCGGCACCAGCGGGTCGAGCAGCCCGGTGAGGCTGCGGATGACGCGCGACTTGGCCTGCCCGCGCTCGCCGAGAAAGACGATGTGGTGCCCGGCCAGCAACGCGTTCTCGACCTCGGGGACCACGGTCTGGTCGAAGCCGATGATGCCCGGCAGCAGCCGATCGCCGCGCGCCAGGATGCCGAGCAGGTTGCGGCGCATCTCCTCGCGCACGCTGCGCCCGACGTAGCCGCTGGCGCGCAGGGCGCCGAGAGTATCCGCCTGGGAGGAAGCCGCTGCGTCGTCGCTCATCGCGGCGGAGTATAGGGGCGGGCGTGGCTACTCGGCAACCGGCAATGGCGCGGGATTGCAGATGTCGGGCAGTCCGGTCTCCAGACAACAGAGTCCGGCGTAGAAGGTCGCGTTGCAGACCCCGTTCGCACAGTCGTTCTCGCAGCAGGCCGAGCCCTGGGTGGCGTCTCCACCGCGGCAGGCGCCGCCCTCACACTGGGTGTCGGCGTTGCAGCACTGCCCCTGGAAGCGGCCCGTCGACGGCAGGCCGAAGATGCTGATGGTGCCCTCACCGGCGTTGGCGACCTCGCCGGCCGACGTCTGCGCGACGACCAGATAGCGAATCGGGTAGTCGCCACCTTCGGTGTCGGCATACACCGGAATACGGCACTCGATCGGGTCGAACGGCTCGAAGGCATCGCCGGAGGCGCCGCCGGTGCCGTGGGCGCGCACCGTCACCTGCCCGGCCGGGGCAACCGGCGCGTCGAGCCGACACTCGAGGCGCTGCTCGATCGAGTCGAAGGCGACCGTCGAGCTGAACGACGAGCAGGTCGTGGCTTCGACGTCGAAGGCGTCCGCATCGACGCAGAACTCGAGGCGCAAGGAGTTGATCGTGGCACTGGGCTCGGCCGGGAGGGTGAACGTCACCTGGGTCGATCCGCACGGCTGACCGAAGGCGACGCCGATATCGATCACCTGGAAGGCCGGGGTCGGCGACGGCGTCGCCGGGGTCGCGATTGCCGCCGCGACGGCGCCGATCAGCTCGTCGATCGACACGCTGCCGCTGGCGTTGGTGTCGATCGCCGGGCAGCGCGAGATCGGCGCGTCGCCGAGCGCGATCCCGACACACGCGATCAGCTCGGGAATGCGCACCCGGCCATCGCCATTGCAGTCGCCGACGATCGCGCCGGCCGGCTCGACGAGCCACAGCGCGGCACAGGCCGCGAGCATCACCGATCGCCTCGAGCGGACATCCATGTTCCACACTAGAGATGATCTGCCGGTCACAAGGCAAGGGCGGCGCGCGCCGCGGCGACCGCTCAGCGTGGGGTGACGAGGGCGTCGAGGGTCAGCAGCGGGCTGGCGGCCTGCCGCGTACTGGTGTCGTGATACGCGTGGCACAGCGTGCACTCGGTGCCGGCCGACTGCGAGACGTTGTCGGCGTGGCACTGCGCGCAGACCTGTGTCCCCGGCAGGTTGAGGTCGGCCGTCAGCTCGCTGTCCTCGACCGCCGGATGACAGGTCGCGCACGGCAGCTTGTCGTGCCGGCGATGGGAGAACCCGCCGCGCGACAACCAGCGCGCCGGCAGCTTGGTCTCGATCACCACCGGCAGGCCCGCGCCCTCTTCCGCCGCGGCCTCGCCCTGCAGATGACAGAGGAAGCAGTGCTGGTTGCTCTCCAGCAGCGGGGCGCTGTCGACGAACGGCCGGTACAGCGCCGCCTCGAAGAGGGCCAGATACTTGTGCTGGAACTCGAGCAGCGAACGCGACTCGTCGACCGGCCCGCGCGCGGCCCGGCCGGGCAACAGGACGGTCTGGTCGGCGGCGAAGATCTCCTCGGCGCGGCGCGCGCCGAGGGCCAGCAGCGCGCCGGTCAGCGCCGGGCGGATCTCCGCCGGTGCGACGTGCGCGGCTTTGATCTCGCTCATCGGCGCGGGCACGCCCTGGGTCACCTGCAGCGCGTGGCAACGCTCGCAGTGCGTCTCGAACACGATCGGACGCATGTAGCGGCCGTCGGCGGCGACGACGTGACAGCTGGCGCAGGCGAGCTCTTCGTTGAGGTTGGCGGAGCTCAGATGCAGGCGATGGTTGAAGCGCAGCGCCGTCGGGTCGCCGCCGTCCGCGCGCAGCGGCGCGAACTCGGGGTGGTCCGCAAAGCCGGTGATGCGGGTCGCCACCAGCGGTGTGCGGCGGCTCTGCAGGTTGCCATGGCAGTCGACGCAGGCCCGGTCGCTCAATGTCGGCAGCAGGTCCTCACGGCGGTGCTCGATGTGGCAGTCGCGGCACGCCGGGGTCGCCACCTCGAACTCCGAATGGACGCGCGGGCTGTGACAGGTCAGGCACTTCTCGTCCGGCGTCGAGGCGAACGACACGTGGCAGTGGGCGCAACGGTCGCCGAACGTCGCGTGGGCGGGGGTGAGCGGGCCGGGAAGATACTGCCGTTCGCCGACGGTCGCGCCGAAGCCGAGCCAGGTGGCGCCGGCGAGCAGACAGGCGCCCAGCCCGGCGAGCCAATACCAGCGCCGGAACGCGTCCGGCCGCGGGCGATGGTCGAAGCGCAGGCGCTTGGCGATGTCTTTGCTCGATCGAGCCATGGATGCGGGGAGACGGGTTCAATAGCGCAGCGCGAACACGATGTGCACCGCCACCAGCACGAAGAGGGCGAGCGAGAGCGGCGCGTGGACGAACAGCCAGGTGTGCAGCAGGCGGTGCAGTCGCCGCTGGACGGCGAGCTGATGCGCCTCCTCGCACAGACCGCGCAGGCGGTCGAGGCGCGGCCGCCACTCCTCGGGCGAGCGCAGGATGAGGTCGCGCAGGTCGGGCGGCGCGCCGCGGCTGCCGCCGCGCAGATACGGCCGCAGGTTCGACCGGTAGGCCGCGGCGATCTCCTCCGAGCCCGCCAGCGGTGGGTCCGCCGGCTTGATGCGTGGCACCGCCTTCCAGCTGCCCGCCGGCTGCGCCGCCTCCGCCGCCAGGCGCCGCTGCTCGACGTCGGCCTCGCCGAGCACCCCCGCGATGCTGGCGACCAGCTCGTAGGCGTCCGCCGCCAGGCCGTCGACGACATGATCGAGCTGGCCGCGGATGGTCTCCAGCGGCACCCGGCGCGTCATCGCCGCGGGCACGAACTGCTGCAGGATCAGGCCGGCGATGCCACTGGCGATGACGACGTAGAACAGCGCCATGGTCGCCGTGGTCAGCCAGCCGCCGAGCGCGAAGCCGGAGTGGAACCAGATACAGGGCAGCGCCAGCAGGCCGAGCCAGATGTGCAGGCGCATCCACGACTGGGCGCTGCCGAGCCGCCACGTGCGCACCCGTTTGCGGGCCGAGAGCAGGCCGGCGAGCACCATGCACAGCGTCCCGAGGATGCCGAACGCCAGCCCCGGCCAGCTGCCGCCGGACGCCCCGACCGGTTGCTCGGCGACGGAGAGGACGTACGCTGCGGCGAGCCCCACCGTCGCCACGGCGCTGAAGACCAACCATCCACGGTGATCGCGGTTGATCAGCATCGCGACACCGCCCAACCATTGGATCCAGCCCGGTCAGCCCTGTCCTGCGCCGACGTCGACGGTCCCTTCCCCCCTTGCGGGGGAAGGACAGGATGGGGGGACGTTCGCAACAGAGCGAGCCTTGGGACTCGAGCAACCCCCCATCCTGTCCTTGCCCCGCAAGGGGGGAAGGGACCTTGGGATCGGCAGCCCACCCTGGATGGAGGTTGGCAGCGGTCCCGACACTCGGTGCTCGTGGGCACGGCCCTGGACCGCGACACCGGCGGGGCGGGTGGATCGACGCGCGCCACGCCCAGGTCCGCTATCGCAGGTCGCCGCCGGACAGGAACGCCGCCGGATTGACCCGAATGGCGGCGTCGTGCGGGCAGGCGTAGACGCAATTCGGCCCGTCGTAGCCGGCGCAGAGATCGCAGACCGTGGCGCGCAGCGGCGGATCGGCGGCGCTGCCGGGAGCCGGCGCCGCCAGCTCCACCATGTTGATGTTGCCGAACGGGCACTGGTTGGCGCAGCGCTGGCAGCCGATGCACCAGGGCTCGATGACGATCTGCAGCGACTCCTCGCGGCGGATGGAGCCGACCGGACAGCCGATCATGCATTTCGGGTCGGTGCAGGAGCGGCACGCCATCGTCACCAGGTACTTGCCGAAGCGCGGCCCGTCGCGGGTGAAGCGGCTGACGCCGCCGTGCGCGTCGGCGCAGGCCCGCACGCACTCGTCGCAGCGCGTGCAGCGATCGAGGTCGATGAGCAGCGTGTTCTGCGCATTGTACAGGTTGAGGTCGACCAACTCGCGCAGCACCGTCGGATCGGGCGCCACCGGCGCCGGCACCGCCGACTCGACCGTGCGCGCCACCGCCTCCAGGGCGCGGCGCAGGCCGGGATCCTGGCCGGCCAGGTGGCGCAGCTCGCGGCCGTCGAGCTTGACGATCTCGAAGTTGTCGAGCCCGGCGGCGGTGGCGCGGCGCGGCGACGGGCCGACCAGCGTCGCCTCGGTCGCCTGGCGTTCGACCGCGAAGGTGTAGTCGACCAACGTGATGCGGTCGCCGACGGCGACGATCGCCTCGCGAATCCGCTCGCCGTTGAGCAGCGTGAAGTTGGCGCTGTCGAGGTCGGTGAGGAAGATCTCCCCGTCGCGCAGATCGAGGCGGCAGTGCCGCTTGCTGATGGTGCGGTCGTCGGAGGGCAGGTGGAGATCGGCGCTGGGGCCGCGGCCGATGGTCACCGATCCGCCGAGCGCCACCGCGCCGATGGTCGGATGCGACGTGCACAGCAGCCGCAGCGGCGCGGGCGGACGATCGATCAGCACCGACTCGAGGCCGAAGGTGGCGCCGCGGCCGAGGTAGGCGAGGATGAGCTCGCCGTCGGGACGTTGCTGGGTGATTTTGATCGTCCCGGCGCGCACCAGATACACCGCGTCGGAGGGCTCGCCTTCGCGGTAGATGACCGCGTCGCGGATCTCGTCGGCGTCGGCGGTCAGCAGCGCCGCGCCGGCCGCCAGCCGTTCGCGCGGTGCGACGCCGATCCCGCCCAGCCAGGTCGCCAGCGCCAGCTGGTTGCGCACCGCGCCGGCGCGGTAGGCCTCGTCGATGCGCCCGCTGGCGTCGCCCGCATCGCGGATGGTGTCGAGCACCGAGCGCAGCATCTCCAGCACCACGCAGCGCTCCTCAGCCCGCACGCTGACCTCGCGCGGGTAGAAGTTGATGCAGGCGTCGATGCCGAAGAAGTCGCCCGGGCCGAGCGTCACCGGCGGCGGCGGATCGGCGTTCAGGCTGGCATAGGGGCTCACCTCGCCGAACGCCTCGACGCCCGGCGGGGTGCTGCGCTGGGCCTGCGTCCGGCGCCCGAACAGGTCGGCGAAGCGGGCGAGCGCGCCGCGCGTGCGGGCGACGATCGGCACCCCTTCGGCCTGCTCCGGCACACTCGCCGTCGCCGTGCCCTCGAGGATCAGGAACGCCGTCGACCCGTACGCGCCCGCTTTGCAGATCACGTCGCCGGCTTGGTACTCTCGCCGCACGACCGCCTTGATGCCCGGCTCAGCCTGGCCGGCGGTCGGCGCAAAGTTGGAGCTCAGCTTGACCTTGAATGCGCGCTTGCCCGACTTGAAGAATTCGAGCTGGCTCACCTGTTCCATGGAGAGCCACTCGCCCGAGAGCCCATCCGAACCCGCCCCCGCCGCTTG
>JBOHWA010000561.1:0-3174 GCA_050735855.1 Binatia bacterium | reverse complement strand
CACCGCCGCCTGCTCTTCGTTGTCGAAGGCGCGCATGGCGCGGCGCTCGGCCGCGGCGCCGGCGACCAACACCAGCGAGAGCCGGTTCGCCTCGCGCGCCGCGACCACATACGAGTCGGCGCTGACGCCGTTGGCGACGAACCACTTCTCGCCGGTGACGCGCGCCGCGTTGCCGGCGCCCTCGATGGCGGTGCGGAAGTGGTCGGGCTGGCTGGCGTGCTGTTCGTCGAGCGCCAGGGCGACGACGTGCTCGCCGCGCCCGATCGCCTCGAGCTCCGGCGCATCCGGATCGAGGCGCGCCAGCGCCCAGCCGGCGCGGATCGCGTTGATGACACTGCGCGGCACCAGCCCGCGCGCACACTCCTGCAGGAGGCAGCCGACGTCGACCAGTCCGCGGCCGCTGCCGCCGCGCGCCTCGGGGATGCCGAGACCGAACCAGCCCAGGTCGGCGATGGCGCGCCAGGCGGCGATGTCGATGCCGCGCGGTTCCTTCTCCCACGCCTGCAAGCGCTCGGGGGTGATCTGCTCCTGACAGAAACGCTCGACCGCGTCCTTCAGGGCCTGCTGCTCGGCAGTCGGCGACAGCTCCATGGCGATCCTCCGCTCACTTGCGCGGCAGGCCGTAGCCGAGCATGGCGATGATGTTGCGCTGCACCTCGTTGGTGCCGCCGCCGAAGGCGAGCAGCGGCGCCGTGCGATAGAGCCACTGCATGCGGCCGTGCAGATGCGCCGCCGGCTCGTCCGGGTGGAGTTGGCCGTTGAGGCCGAGGATCTCGGTGCCGGCGTCGGCGACGCGCTGCGCCAGCTCGCTGACGAACACCTTGGCCATCGACGACTGCGCCGCCGGCACCGCGCCCTGCGACAGCGCCCAGGCGGTCTCGAGACCGATCATGCGCGCCGCCTCGATGTCGACCGCCAGGCGCGCCAGGCGCTCGCGCACCCAGGGTTGGGTGCGCAGCGGCTGGCCGTCGACCGTCAGCTCACGCACCACCGCGACCAGCTCCTTGAAATAGCGCCGCGTCATCGCCACCGAGCCGATCGACAGGCGCTCGAAGTTGAGCGCCATGGCGGCGTAGTAGAAGCCCATGCCGCGCTCGCCGACCAGGTGGTCGCGCGGCACGCGCACGTTGTCGAGGAACAGCGCGTTGGTGCGCAGCCCGGGCCAGACGTAGATCGCCTGTACCGTGACGCCCGGCGCGTTCATCGGCACGATCATCATCGAGATGCCCTTGTGCTTCGGCGCGTCGGGCTCGGTGCGCAAGGCGACCCAGTTGTGCGTCGCCATGTGCGCCATGGTGTTCCACATCTTCAGGCCGTTGATCACCCACTCGTCGCCGTCGAGCACGGCGCGCGTGCGCAACGCCGCCATATCGGTCCCGGCCTCGGGCTCGGAGTAGGCGACGGCGAAGTCGACCTCGGTGGCGACGATGCGCGGCAACCACTCCTTCTTCTGCGCCTCGCTGCCAATGCGCATGATCGTCGGCGCCACCGACGTCACGGTCAGCGGCAGCATCGGCGCCCCGGCACCCTCGAGCTCGTCGACGAAGATCCACTGGTCGATCGCCGAGCGCCCCATCCCGCCGTACTCGGCCGGCCAGGCCAGCCCCCAATAGCCGCGGTCGCGCAGCGTGACGATGAACTGGTCGGCCAGCGGCCCCTTGCCCTCGTTGCCGGCCTCGCGCAGCTCGGCGAGCAGCTCGGGCGAGAGATGGTCGCGCAGGAAGGCGCGCACCTCGTCGCGCCAGGCGCGCTGCTCAGGGGTGAAATCGTAGCGCATGCCTTTATGTGTCCGGTTTTTTCCACCTGCGCAAGCGCGCGACGCCCCTACACGCGCGCCACCGCACGTGCTAGCGGTGGGCCCATCATGCCCGGACAGGAATCCTTCCGCGTTCACGTCACCAAGGACTATCTCAAGTTCTCCGCCGCCCATTTCATCGCCTATCCCGGCTTCCGCGAGCGCCTGCACGGGCACAACTACCGCGTCTCGATCGGCCTCGAAGGGCAGCTCGGGCCGCAGGGCTACGTGGTCGACTTCGGCGTCGTGAAGCGCATCGCGCGGCGGTTGTGCGACGAGCTCGACGAGCATCTGCTGGTACCGGTGAAGAGCGACTGCCTGACCGTGCGCGAGGAAGGCGGTGCCGTGCTGCTGCGCTACGAGCAGGACGAGTTCCGCTTTCCGCGCGGCGACGTCGTGCTGCTGCCGATCGTCCACACCTCGGTCGAGGAGCTGGCGCAGTATCTCGTCGGCCAGCTGCAGCGCGCGCTCGCCGAGGAGGGCGTGTCCGGCATCCGCGCCATCGAGATCGGCGTCGAAGAGAGCTTCGGCCAGTCCGCCATCTACCGTCGGGAAAGCTGAGCCGGTGCCGTCCGTCCTGCGCCGCCCGGCGCGCACCGCGGCGCTGCTCGCCCTGCTCGCCGGCGGCTGCGACGCCGCCCTGCCGGAGCCCGAATCGGCACCGGCGCTGCTCTATGCCCAGCGCTGCGCCGGCTGTCACCGGCTCTACGCCCCCGGCCTGATGACCGGCGAAATGTGGAAGGTCACCGTCGCCCGCATGCAGGGCGAGCTGGCGCGGCGCGGCCTGCCGCCGCTCGATGCGGCCCAGCAGGCGTCGCTGCTCGACTATCTCTCCCGCCATGCCAGCGATCGAGGAGGATGACATGGACGAGACCATCAGCCTGAGCCGCCGCGCCTTCGATCGCCTGCCGGTCGACCTGCTGGTGGTGCCGATCGCCGCCGACCGCGGATCGAAGAGCCCGTTCGCCACCCTCGATCGCCGCGCCGGCGGGCGCCTGCGCCGCGATGCGACGCGGCTCGGCTTCACCGGCGCCATCGGCCAGGAGCTCTGGCTGCATCCGAGCCAGCCCGGCACGGCGCACACCGTGCTCCTGCTCGGCGCCGGCCCGGCACCGCGTCTGAGCTTCTGGTACGAGCTCGCCGACGCGTTGGTGCGCCATGCCGGCCGCTTGCGCGCCGCGCGCGCCGCCATCGCACTCGGTGCGTTCGCCACGCCCGAGGTGGTCGGGGCCGTCGCCGAAGGCATCGCCCTGGCGCGCTACACATTCACGCGCTACCGCTCGCGGCCGCCGCGCGAGGCAGCCCTGGCGGTGACGCTGCAGGTCGATGCCGTCAGCGCCGCGCAGCGCCGCAGCCTCGCCGAGGCGACGGTGTACGCC
>JBOHWA010000560.1:0-3708 GCA_050735855.1 Binatia bacterium | reverse complement strand
CTACAGCCCTTGTAGATCGCGCCCTCGACATCGGAGGGCGGCATCGCCGTGAAAGAGACGCGTGGCGGTTGGAGCATCGGCGCAATACGGCAGCCGATCGAGCCAAGAGAGATGACGAGTACGAGAGGCAGCACGCCGAAGCGCATGCGGGACAGCTTAGGCGGTCTGGAGTGCGGCGCAACAGGAACTTGCGAGCCCGCCGGTCAGTCCTCCCCACGGCGTTGAACGTATCCCGCATCTGCCATGCACCCCTCGTAGGCCGTGAAGACCATCGGCGCGTTGAACGTGCGCAGCTCGCGTCCGTCCACATACTCAACGTAGCACTGCGCAATGGCGTCCTTCACCGGGCGCGCCGGTGCTGCCCCCGGCTTCGCGGACCAGTTCGCCTCATCGGTGAGGCGTTCCAGCTTGCGGCTGATCGGGTACGCACTGCACGCTGCCACTGAGAGGAAGACCGATGCCCAACCACCACGCATCCCCGAGCGATAGGCGGCGACTCGCGACGGTGTCAAACGTGACGGTACCCACCGTTTGGACGCGCCTGCGCTGCTCGCGCCGCCGCTACGCCGAGGAGCATCCGGGTCGGCCGCACCCGGGCGACCTCGATCGGGATTGCGTCCTGTGCCGGGCGCCGCTGGGGCAGGTAACGACGTTCGCGGTCGGCGGGGGCGGTGCCCCCGGAGTGCTGGGACTATTACGCGTCGCGCGGGATCAGAGCCGCCCAACGCTCAAGGAATTCGATTGCGATTGACTCGACTAGGTCGTCGCCCAGATCGCCGTCCGCTACCTCGATCGCGGGTTCACGGGTGGGGCGCGAGAGTGTGGTTGATTCGATCGCCATGCAATCTCGCAGCCCGCGCACGACGAGGGCCGCGCGCCTTGAACCGTCTGCGAGACCCACGGCGAACTCAAGCGTCGGTCCATTCCAATCGCATACCGCCGCAATGCGATCCTGTGGCTCTGCGTCTTGCCCCGGATCGGTCGATACACAGCCAAGCGAGAGCGTAAGCGTCGCCGTGTGGCCCACGAGTCGCAGCCGATCGGCGAACTCGCCAACAATGCCCTCAACGCGCCTGAGTAGACAGACGACTTCGTCGTGCCGAGCGCGATTCTCGAACTGCTTTGCGCGAAGATCCTCCTCAACCTGGGAGCGTTCGGTTCTCACCCGCGTGAGGAGCGTCGCAAGTCGCCGGTCGGTTTCCGACTTCAAATGCCACCCTACTTGTAGTTGGCCTCAAGCGTGGCGAGCTCGAGGCGCTCGGACTGGTCCGCCGCCGCCATGCTCGGCGGCCCTGGTGGTAGGTCAACGGTAGGTCAGCAGACGACGACCGCGTAACTATGCCATCTCACTAACACTTTGATCGGCAATCCCGAGCTTGTCCATCTTGTATTTCAGGATGCGCCGCGTCGTGCCGAGGATCTCGGCGGCGCGCGTCTGGTTGTTCTCGGCCTGGGTCAGGGCGTCGGTGATCAGGATGTGTTCGAGGCGTTCGACGGCGGCGCTCAGGGTGGCGCCGGTACCGTCGGTGGCCGGCGGGGCGGTGGCGACCAGGGTGCGCAGCGAGAGGGCGTCGTTGGTGGCGGTGAGTGGCGGCGGCAGGTCCTCGACCGTGAGCTGGCTGCCCATCGACAGGGCGAGGGCGCGCTCGACGACGTTCTCGAGTTCGCGCACGTTGCCCGGCCAGTTGTAGTGCAGCAGGCAGTCGAGGGCGTCGCGATCGAAGGGCTTCTCGTCGGTGCCGAGCTCCTTGGCCTTCATGGTGAGGAAGTGGCGGATGAGCAGCGGCAGATCGTCGCGCCGGTCGCGCAGCGGCGGCAGATGGATGGCGACGACGTTGAGGCGGAAGTACAGATCGGGGCGGAAGGTGCCCTGTTGCATGCTCTTGTCGAGGTCGCGGTTGGTGGCGGCGACGACGCGCACGTCGACGGTGACCGGCTGCGAGCCGCCGACGCGCGTGAAGGTGCCCTGTTCGAGCACGCGCAGCAGCTTGGCCTGCGTGCCGGGGTTCATCTCGCCGATCTCGTCGAGGAAGATGGTGCCGCGGTGGGCGCTCTCGAAGTGGCCGATCTTGCGCACGTGGGCATCGGTGAAGGCGCCGCGCTCATGGCCGAACAGCTCGCTTTCGAGCAGGTTGTCGGGGATGGCGGCGCAGTTGAGCGCCACCAGCGGCGCGCTGGCGCGCGGGCTGTTGTAGTGCAGCGCCTTGGCGATGACTTCCTTGCCGGTGCCGCTTTCGCCGGTGAGCAGCACGGTGGTGCGCAGCGGGGCGACGCGGCTGACGGTGTGCAAGACCGCCTGCATCGGGGCGGAGCGGCCGATGACGTTGTCGAAGCGGTAACGCTGGCCGACCTCGGTGCGCAGCGCGGTGACTTCGCGCAGCAGCGCCGACGCCTGCGCCGCGCGGTCGACCAGGATGATCAGCTCGTCGATGTCGAACGGCTTGGTGACGTAGTCGAAGGCGCCGAGCTTCATCGCCTGCACCGCCGACTTCACCGTCTTGGTGGCGGTCAGCATGATGACCTGCGGGGTCTGGGTCAGCGCCCGCACCCGTTCGAGCACCTCGAGCCCGTCGAGGCCGGGCATCAGCAGATCGAGCAGGATGACGTCGAACGCCTGCGCCGCGACCGCCGCGAGGGCGGCCTCGCCATTGGGCGCCAACGTCACCGCCGCGCGCTCCTTCAGGATGAGGCGGAGCGATTCGCGGACACTCGTCTCGTCGTCAACGACCAGGACGCGATACTGTTCCATTCGTAGCAAACCGGGCTTCCCCGTCGTCCGCCGCCGTGAACCGGACGCGGATCGACGCTGGGGTCTCGAGCGCGACGTGCGCACCGTTGCGCTCGAGGACCGCGTGGGCGATGGCCACCCCGAGGGGCAGAGCCTGCGCCGCGTCGGCCGGATGGTCGAGCAGCGTGGCGAGGTGATTGCCGAACGGCGCGCTGCCGTCGGGCAGTTGCAGCGTGAGGGTGGCGGGCGCCTCGTAGCCGATCCACACGACGCTGCCGGGCGGCAGGTCGCGCGCCAGCGAGCGGATCAGATTGTCGAGGGCGTAGACGATCTGCTGGGCGTCGCCGTGCACCGCCACCGCGGGCAGGGCGGCGTGCTCGAGGCGCACGCCGCGGGCGCCGAGGACCGGGCCGCATTCAGCCAGCACCGGATCGAGCAGGGCGGTGAGCGGCAGTACCTGTGGCACCGGGCTGTCGAAGCGGGTGTACTGCAACAGATTCTCGAGGGTGTGGTCGATCTGTTCGACGGCTTCGCCCGTCAACCGCGCCACCTGGTCCTCATCGCCATTCTGCAGCGATCGGCGCAGGTGATGCACGAAGGTCTTGATCGTCACCAGCGGGTTTTTGAACTCGTGCGCCAGCTCGTTGATGATCAGGTCGAGCGGCTGCGCCCCGAGCGGCGCGTGGCCGTTGCCGTGCACGGCGGCCGGGGCGGTGCGCGGCACGGTGCGGGCGCTGTCGAACAGCAGGTCGTCGGCATCGAGCACCGCATCGCGACCGAGGGCGACGCTGCGCGCCAGGACCGCCTCGAGCTCGGCCAGGTTGCCGAACCAGAGGTAGTGCGCCAGGCGGTCGAAGGCGGCGTCGGTGAACGTCACCGGCGGCCGGCCGAAGGTGGCGCAGAGCTCGGCGGCGAGGGCGACGGCCAGGGCGGGCAGGTCGGCGCTGCGCTCGCGCAGCGGCGGCAGGCGGACGTTGAGC
>JBOHWA010000559.1:0-1632 GCA_050735855.1 Binatia bacterium | reverse complement strand
GATCATCAGTGCCCGCACCAGCAGATGGTTCTGCACCAGGAACTCGCCGCACACCTGCGCCAGGGTGGCGCGCGACAGGTGCTCGAGGCGGAAGTCGGGATCGAACGGGCCGCGGTAGTCGGTCCAGCCGCCGCTATGGTCGCCCGGCGCCGGCCGCAGCGCCACCGCGGCCAGGCGCGAGCCGCGCACCCGACGGGTGATATCGATCTCCTGGATCGGCGCGGCGTCGGGATCGATGAACACCTGCCAGTGGCAGTGCGGGCTGCGGTCGACCGGCACGCGCGGCGGGCGATGGATCGGCCGGCAGCGGGCGCGCGGGTTGGTGGCGACGGCGCTGGCGTCGAACGTCGGGTCCTCGATCGCGTGGCACATCGAGCGCACGGCGCCCTCGCCGTACTGCTCGACCTCGAGCAGCGCGCCGCAACTGCGCAGCCAGAACGTCCCCTGCTGCGGGGTGTCGAGCTGGTAGCGGACATCCATGTAGTGGTGCGGGAAGCCCACGTCGAGCTGGAAGCCCTTGAAGATCGTCGTCACGTCGTCGCCGGTGAAGCCGAGACAGCGCTGCATGCGCTGCGTGTACACCGGGCTGGCGCCCATCCATTCCTCGATCGCCACCCCTTCGCGGTGCTCGGCGCCGACCTGCAGGTGCACGTGCGGCAGGGCGGCGCGATTGAGCAGATGGCCGAAGAGCATGTACTCGCGGCCGAGCACGGCGAGTTGCGCGCGCGAGAGGCGGTCAGCGTCGATCATGGGAGGCGCGTAGCAGAGCGCCCGGCGTCAGTCACGGGAGAAGCGTAGCGCGACCTTCGGGTGGCAGACTGTCGGGCAACGCCTGGAGGGCGCCGGTCCCTCGGCGCCGTGTCTGCGACGAGCCCACGGCCCGCCCGAGCAAATCCGCCCCTCCGCCGCCCCCGGTGCCGAGGGCCCGGCGCCCTCCAGGGCGGGCAACCCGACCCGACGTCGGCGCCCTCGCGGGCCTATTCCGCCGCCAGGAACGCGGCGATCTCCGCGTCGGTCATGCCGAGCAGGCGGCCGACGCGGGCGGTGACGGCGAGGGCGCAGCGGCTGCTGGCGCCGACGGTGTCGTGGCGCACCGGCCAGCGGCTGCCGTCGAGATGCAGCGCGGTGCCGTCGGCGTCGTTGGTCACCTCGTCGAGGGCAACGCGCACGGCGCCGGGGGTCTGCGCCGCCAGCGCATCGAGCAGCGGGTCATCGCCGCACAGCAGCACGGCGGCACCGCGCGCGGCGGCGGCGTGGCACAGCGTGGCGATCTCGTCGCGCAGCACCTCGAGCGCCTCGTGGTCGTCGCGGTAGCCCGAGGCCAGCGGGGTGACGACGACGACATCGGGTTGGACGATCTCCAGATGGGCGCGCATGTCGCCGGCCTGGCGCACGCCGAGCTCGAGCACCATGACGTCGACGGAGCGGCAATCGCCGAGCGCCGACCACAGGGCGCGCACCAGGCCGCCGGCGAGGCGCAGCGGCCGCCGCGTCTGCAGCTCGACGCCGAGCACGGCGAGCGGCAGGCCGACGCCGGTGTTGTACGACAGCGGGTTGGCGCGCACCTGCCAGCGGCGCGCCAGCAGCGCCTGCAGGGCGCGCTTCATCACCGTCTTGCCCTGGCTGCCGGTG